>NZ_DASWOM010000073.1:0-54982 GCF_036398755.1 Acerihabitans sp.
GGCCAATCATCCGCTGCCGCAGCAGATAACGCCGCAGGCGCGGGCCACGGTCGAGACGCTGACCGGCATGAAATACGAATCGCTGTGGGGCAATAACAATATCGGCTACCTTAACCGCCATAAAGGCGCGCCGGAAAAAGCGCTACCGCAGGAGCATACCGTTTAAACGCTAAAAAGAATAAGCCATAAAAAAATTGGCCTCATGGGTCAAGGGATAAATATGGGCATAACGCAGCAATTCACTCTTTTATTTCAATTTAAAATTAATTAAGGGTTGGTATAAAATGAAAACTTCTTATTTATGGTTGGTATTACCGTTAGTTTTTATCGCCGGCAACGCAAGCGCGGCGGAAATTATCAATAAAGACGGCAATAAGCTCGATCTGTATGGCAAGGTCGATACGCTGCATATGTTTAGCGATAATCCGGGCATTGATGGCGACCAAACCTATTTCCGTTTTGGCTTTCGCGGCCAGACACAGATTAATTCGTCCCTGACGGGCTACGGCCAATGGGAATATCAGGTCAACGCCAACCAGGCGGAAAGCGCCAGCAGTACCAGCGTGACCCGGCTGGGGTTCGCCGGCCTGCGCACCCAGGATTACGGGTCGGTGGATTATGGGCGTAATTTCGGCGTGCTGTACGATCTGGGCGCCTGGACGGATGTGATTCCCGAATTCGGCGGCGACGCCTACGGCATTGATAATTTTATGTTTAAACGCACCAGCAATCTGCTGACCTATCGCAATAATGTCCTGGTTGACGGCCTGAAGCTCACCGCCCAGTACCAGGGCAAGAACGGCAGCGCCACCGAAACCAATAACGGCCGCGATGCGTTGCGCCAGAACGGCGAAGGCTACGGCGCGGCGCTGATCTATGACTTTGGCGCGGGCATCAGCGCCGGCGCCACGTTCACCAGCTCCGATCGCACCGAGGGACAAAACAACCTGGCCTATGGTCATGGCGATAAGGCTGACGCCTATCGCGGCGCGCTGAAATATGACGCCAACCAAATCTACCTGGCGGCCACCTATACCGAAACCTATAACGCGACGCCGTTCGGCAGCAGCGGCCATAGTGTGTACGGTTTTGCCAACAAGGCCCAGGTAGTGGAACTGCTGGCGCAATATCAGTTCACAAACGGTCTGGCGCCGATCGTCAGTTATTTGCAAACGCGCAGCAAGAATATAGAAGGCTATGGCAACCAGGATTCGTTGAAATATCTGGCCGTCGGCGGCGCTTATTTCTTTAATAAGCGCATGTCCACCGACGTTATCTATAAAGTCAATTTGCTGAAGAATAATGACTTCACTAAAAACAGCGGCATTAATACCGACGATGTGCTGGCGGTGGCGCTGATCTACTATTTCTAATCCCGTCAATCGGCGTTCGGCTCACCGGGAAGTGGACCGAACGCCCGCCGCTACGGCCATCCTATCCCCGGCTTCATGGCCCATTCCCGCCTAACCCTGACGGCAGGATATCGCCGTCCACCCGCCAGCCGCCGCCGAGCGCGCGATAGAGATCGATCTGCGCCAGCAGCAGGTTGTTTTGCAATTGTATGACGCTGAGCTGGGTGGCGAACAGGGTCCGCTGGGCATCCAGCTCCTCCAGATATGAGGCGTAGCCGTTGCTGTAACGATTATGGGCAATGCGCAACGCTTCGCTGACCACCTGCGCTTGCCGCGTGGTCTCCCCCAATTGTTCCTCTAGCCGCAGGATGGCGTCCAGGCTGTTATTGACCTCGCCAAACGCCGATCGCACCACGTTTTCATAATTGTATAACGCCTGATTACGGGTGGCGGTGGTGATATCCACCTGCGCGTTCAGCGCCTCGCGGTTGAGCAACGGCGCCAGTACGCTCCCACCGATGCTCCAAAGCCTGAAAGGGTTATCAATAAGCTTTTCCAGGGCGTTGTCTTGAAGCGTGCCCGAGGCGGTAAGATTAATCGAGGGCAGCAAACCGGCGCGGGCGGAGTCAAGCGTCGCGTCGGCGGCAACCAACTGCCGTTCGGCCTGGATGATATCCGGACGGCGTCTCATCAGCGTCGAGGGCAGGACGGTGGGCAAGGGCAGGGGCCGCAGTGAATCGGCGTCGCCCCCGCGGCGGATGGGACCGGGGTTATTGCCCACCAGGATGCTCAGCGCGTTCTCCTGTTCGGTGATCTGATGGGATAATTGCGGTATCTGCGCGCTGGCGGCCTGGTATTCCGCCTGCGCCTGCACGTATTCCAGCCGCGACGAGTAGCCGGTTTCAAACTGTCTGCGCGCCAGGTTCAGCGAATTTTGCCGTGACTCAAGAGTGGCGCGGGTTAACGCCAACTGCCGGTCCAGGGCATGCAGCGTCAGGTACCCCGAGGCCACCGAAGAGGCGACCGTCAGCATGGCCGCCGCCGCCGCGGCCTGCTGCGCCTCCAGGCTGGCGCGCGCGGCGGCGGCGGTATCGGCCCGCCGGCCCCAAATATCCACCTCATAACTCGCCTGCAGCGCGCCCTGGTAAACCGTGCTGTAGACCGGCAGGCCGGTGGCTGACGACAGCACCCGGGCACGCGTGCCGTTGACGCCGGCGTCCAGCGACGGCAGACGATCGCCGTTGGCCGCGCGCAGGCGGGCGCGATACTCGTCAACCCGGGCGCGGGCGGTGAGGATATCGGTATTTTCGCGCAGGGCCTGCTCCACCAGCCGGCTTAATAGCGGATCGTTGAAAGACCGCCACCAGCGCGCCTCCACCGGCGCCGCGGGGCCCACCTGCCCGCGCCACTGCGTCGGGATAACCAGGCTGGTCTGGGCCACGCCTTCGCGGCCGGAGTGGCAGGCGCAGAGCATAAGGATCAGGCAGGACAGGGATAAACGCAGCGGGACGATCTTCGCCGGCATCAGCGTACCTCGCCTTGCCGGTTCTCGGCATTCCGGGTATCGATGCTGACCTCCACCGACATGCCGGGACGCAGACGCTGGAGGAAACGGCCGTCATCGTGGAGTTTTATCCGTACCGGGATGCGTTGGGCTATTTTGACGAAGTTGCCGGTGGCGTTATCCGCCGTAATGGCGCTGAATTCCGATCCGGCGGCGGGAGAGATATTTTCCACTTCCCCGCTAAGCGTGGCGTAATCCAGGGCGTCCACCCGCAGGCTGACCGGTTGCCCCAGCCGGATGCCGGCCATTTGCGTTTCCTTCATATTGGCTATCACCCACATCTGTTCGGGCACCAGCGACGTCAGGTGGGTGCCGGCGGTGACATAGGCGCCCTGCCTGACCGAAACCTGTCCCAGCTGGCCGTCGCGCGGAGCATTGATATGCGTATTGGCCAGGTCGATTTGCGTCAGTTCCAGCGCGGCCTGCGCATTGGCGACGTCCGCCTCGAGCGAAGCGCGGTTAACGATAACCGTTTGCAAATCCTGGCGCGACATTTCCAGCGCCGCCGTGGCCTGGGCGATATCCGCCCTGGCCTGGCTAAAGCTGGCGCGCGAGGCGTCGCGCTCGCGCACCGATAACGATCCGTCGGACATCAAATCCTCGACGCGCTTTAGATCCAGCCGCGCTTTTTCCGCCTGCGCCTGGGCATTGATAACCGACGCCTGGTTGCGCGCAATCGCCGCCTCGCTGCTGCGCCGCTGCTGGATATTATTGGCCAGGGCCGCCTTTTTCATCGCCAATTGCGCCATCGCCTGGTGTACACGTTGCTGATAGATGCGATCGTCTATGGTCATCAGGGGATCGCCCTGGCGTACCCGGGCGAAGTCCTGCACCAGGACCTGGGTGATATAGCCGCTGAGCTGCGGGCTGATAACGGTTACCTGGCCACGGACGTAGGCGTTATCCGTGGTCTGCGCCTGGCGGGTAAACGGCGGCAGTTGCCAGGCGTACAGGATAACCAGTACCCCGACGATGGCGATGGCCACCGCCACCAGGGTGGTCAGGATGCGGGCATAGCTGCTTTTTTCCTTTTCCGGCGCGGTGACGGGGCCGTCGGATTGCTGACTCATTGTTGCTCCATTTTTTAGTGAACCCGGCGCCGCGCCAGCATTCTCAGCCGGAACAAGCGCCACAAAACCCAGACCAGCGTCGCAAGCGCAATGGCCGCGGTCAGCATATACACATCGTTATAGGCCAGCGTGTTGGCTTCGCGGGTGGCGACGGCCTGTAGCTGCGCCAGTCCCTGCGCGCTCAGTAAATCAGGGTCGTTCAGCACTCCGCCATAGGCGGCGCTATAGCTGCCGACCCGCTCGGCCACCAGAGGATTTTGCAGGCTCAACGCGTCGACAATCTGGCTGGAGTGGAATTTCTCGCGTATGACCTGGAACGTGCCAAGCAGGGCGGAACCCATCAATCCGCCCAGATTCTGGCTCATGCCGAACAGTACCGAGAAGCTCACCAGGTTGCGCGGCTCCGTTACCACGCTGCCAATGCCGACCAGCATTGCCGGGGCCAGGAAAAAGGCGCTGCTGAAACCGAGCAGAAACTGGCTGAAATAAAAATTATCCGCTCGCGTCAGGCTGTTGGACCGCGCGTCCAGTAACGAGGCAAAGGTCATCAACACTAATGCAATAATAATAGGCTGGCTAAGCTTTTTGGGATTGATCGTCAGGGCGCTGATGACGATGCCGGCCACGATGCCGGTCAGGATCGCCAGGGATAAGCCGCGCATTTGGTCGTTGAGCAGGCCGATTTGCTGCAGGTAGCCGATGGCGCCGGTGTTTTGCTCGGACAGGACGATGCGAATGAGCAACATGATAAGCCCGAGACGCACGATGGCGCCGCTGCTGAGCCAGCGGGTGTTCAGCAACGGATTGCGCCGGTTGCGCTCCACCAGGATGGCGCCGGTTATCAACGCCACGGCCAGGGCCAGCGAGACGCCTATCCAGGGTGCCGACAGCCACCAATCAATGCGGCCAAGGGAAAGGACCGCGCAGATGAGGCCCATGCCGGGCGCCAGCAGCATAAACGTCAGAAAATCCTTTTTCTCAAAGACCTTAATGCGATCGCTCGGCGGCAATTTAAGCAACAGCACGCCGCCGAGCGACAGCAGGGCCAGCCCCAGTTCAAACAGATAAAGCCCGCGCCATTCGTTAAGCGCCAGCAGTTCCGACGAGAACAGCCGCGCGAGCGGAATAGCCACCTGGGACGCGCCGATGCCGATGGTCAGCCCTTTCAGGCGATGCCGGGCCGGGAACGCCTGGATCTGGTAGTAAATCGACAGCGAGCTCAACGCCGCGCCCACCATGCCGTGGGCCGCGCGCACCATAATGGCGGAATTAAGATCGTTAACAAACAGATGAAAAAACGCCACCAGTACATAGAGCACCAAAAAGGCTTCGGTAAAAACCCGCAGGCCGTACTGTTGACGAAACTTGACCAACAACAGGTTTATCGACACGTTGGTCATCAGGTAAACGGCCGGTAGCCAGGCAATTTCATTGGAGTAGGCGGCGAAGGTGCCTTGCAGATTGCTCAGGTTGGCCGTGACCAACGCATTGCCCAGGCCGCCGGTTATCGACACCAGTACGCCGACCACGCCATACGCGACGCGTTTCGGCACCGAATGCAGCGGTGTCGAGGGCGAACCGGGCAGCACGGGTTTCTCGTGCGCTAACCATTCGCGCGGGGCGTAGGGATCTCTTTTTGCCATGGTCCTCCGGCCGCTTAATGACCGATCGTGGGTAAACACCAATATTTCTTATCATTAGACAGAAAATTAAACCTAACATGACATATTAGCGGTTCAAAGCGGGTTAGCCGGTTTTTCTGCATTTCGGGCTTTTTTTACTTTAAAGCGTCCATTACGCAAGCGTTGAGGATTCTGCGCCGCATTCCGCCAGCGCTGTCTATACTTAAAAAGAAAAACAGGCGGCGAAATGGTGTAGCATCTGACGAATCCGGATGCGCGATCACAATTCTTTTACCTTTGGCTGTACAGGACTGCGTTGTCCAGGCCGATACTGACTTGATGCATTAAATAATTACTTTTTTAATTATTACTATTGACGTAATTCGCAGAGGCACACATGAATTATCCGCCGTCGGACAGGGATGAGGAAAAACGTCTTGCCGTGCTGGAAGAATACGGTATCCACGCCACATTATCCGAAGCAGGCTTTAACCGGTTGGTCCATCTGACCGCCAATATCTTTAATGCGCCTATCGTGCTGATTTCGCTGATCGAAACCGAACGCCAGCTGTTCGCCGCCAGTATCGGCGTCGCCACCTGCGAAACGCCGCGCGATATTTCCTTTTGCGCGCACGCCATTCGCCAGCCCGATATCATGGTGATCCAGGATACCCACCAGGATGTACGCTTCCGGGATAATCCCCTGGTGACCGGCGAGCCTTTTATCCGGTTCTACGCCGGTATTCCATTGCGCAACCAGGAGGGGTTCGCCCTCGGCACGCTGTGTATTATCGACCGCGTACCCCGACAGGGACTGAGCGTCGGCGATAAGCAAAACATGTGCGATTTGGCCGCGTTGGTCATGGACCGGCTGGAAATGCGCCGTTTGGAACGCGCGCGCAGCGCCAGCCAGTACCGTTTCGAAAATATCGCCCATACCTCGCCCGACGCCATTATCTGCGCCGACGAATCAGGCACCATTACCTTTTGGAATGCGGCGGCGGGCAAGATGCTGGGATATGACGCCAACGAGATTATCGGCCGCAACGTCAGCGTGCTGGTGCCTGACGGCCTGGTCGGCCGGCTACAGCGGCTGGCCGGCGCCAGCGGCGGCGCGCGGCCCGGCAGCACCCTGGAACTGAAGGTCCGCTCGGCGGCCGGCGTCTGGATCCCGGTGGAACTGTCCGCGTCCACCTGGGTTGACCAGGATCGGGTCAGCTTCGGCGCCATCCTGCGCGATATCACCGAACGCCGCCGCAACGAAGAACGCCTGTTCCAACTGGCGCATATGGATCATCTTACCGGCCTGGCCAACCGCACCCTGCTGGGCTCCTGCCTGGAGCAAACGCTCAGGGACGAGGACGCCGCCATCATCATGCTGGTGGACCTGGACGGCTTTAAGGATGTCAATGATAACCTGGGCCATGCGGGCGGGGACGCGGTGCTGGTGGACGTGGGTTTTAAGCTGCAAAACTGCGTACGCTCGGGCGACGTGGTCGCGCGTATGGGCGGCGACGAGTTTGCCCTACTGTTGCCCGGGCTGTCCGATGCCAAACGGGCGGCGGAAATCGCCGATCATATCATTGATGAAATCACCAAGATTGTCACCGTGGACGGCCAGCCGGTCAATATAGGCGCAAGCGTCGGCATCGTGCTGTATCCCATTCACGGGCTGACCATCCAGGAACTGCTGACCAGCGCCGATCTGGCGCTTTACCAGGCCAAGGCCGAAGGCCGCCACTGCCGTCGCTTTTTCACCCGCGAACTGCGCGAATTATCCCAGGCCAAGCGATCATACCAGGGCGAACTGGGCAGGGCATACGACCAGGATGAGTTCGAGCTGTTTTATCAACCGCAGGTGCGGCTGGCCGATGGCGCCATCGTCGGCGCGGAAGCCTTGCTGCGCTGGCGTCATCCCCAAAAGGGGCTGCTGGGTCCGGCGGTGTTTCTTCCGGCGCTGGAGTCAGGCCCCTGGGCCGAGCGCGTGGGGGAATGGGTCATCAGGACCGCCTGCCGCCAGGCGGCGGCTTGGCGCGATCGGGGCGTGAGCGATTTTCGCATCGGGGTTAACCTGTTCAGCGCCCAGTTCAGGACCGGCACGCTGGCGCAGCAGGTGCGCGCCATCCTGCGGGAAACCGGCTTATCGCCACAGGCGCTGGAGCTGGAAATTACCGAAAATATCATTCTGCGCCAGGATGAACATATGCTGCGGCCGTTGCGGGAACTGCGCGCGGACGGCGTCGGCATCGCTTTTGACGACTACGGCACCGGCTATGCCTCCCTGAGTATGCTGAAACATTATCCGGTGACCCGGCTGAAGGTAGACCAGACCTTCGTGCGCGCCATGGTGGATTCTCCCCCCGACGCCGCCATCGTGCGCGCCATTTTATATTTGGGCAGCAGTTTTAAACTGGAGGTGATAGCCGAAGGAGTGGAAACCTTTGAACAATGCGAACGCCTGAAGAAAAAAGGCTGCCTGGAAGCGCAGGGTTTTCTGTTCGGTAAACCCATGCCGGCCGCAGAGTTCGCCGAACGCCTGGGACTGGAACGCTGAGACGGCGTCAAAAGGGCGCGACCTGCGCCGATGCCGGCCAGAGAAGCCGCAGAGACGTTTTTATGCCTCTTATTGCGGCGGATAACATAGCAAGCGGTCCCGCAACGTCTGAGTATCTTTTTTCAAATGCGTCAGCAGTAGGTGCGTTAAGCTGAAAATCGTGAAATTATTTTCGAGGCCGCGATGGTTAATTCCACGGCTATCCGTATCTGACCGCGCCCCCGGCCGTGATTCACGATTCAGCGCAAGATTGTAATCTGCGCAAAGCCAGCAAAAATAGCACTGATTAGCGGTATTGAAATCGGCTGTCTTGAGTGTGTTGGTATGAAAATGCATGTCAATTTCCCCAGGGCGTGCTAGCTGCGCCAACTGCTGCCGAAGCCTGAAATTAAGCGACAGCATATCGGCGAATTCAGATTTTATCCGGCTGATATGTGATGGTGTATCCAGAAGCTTATCCAATTGAGCAACATCAATGCGGGGCATGTCGTTACCGGCAATCGAAACGACCGGGTCGAGAGTCATGGCTGCCGTAATCTTCTCCCATGAGAGGTTTTGCATTTCCGGGTGACCTGAACCGTAAGCGGTTAAAGGATAATGCGGCAGGCCGTCGAGCAGGTTATCACTATCCTTTTTTATTATGGAAAGCAGCTTATGGGTTAATTTGAATACCTTAACGTTTAAATTGCGCTCATCGACATCATATTCCACCGTAGGGATGCCGGGCTGTTTCGTCAGGTTCGTTAAGCCACGGAAAAAATTATTATAATCTTTCCAGAGCACGCAAATGCCGCATTCAGGCGAATTGTCCACATCGGCGGACTGAACAATTAAAGTATGCACGTGGCCCACGGCGTGGGAGGTCAAGGGGCTTGTCTTCATCAGCCGGCGAAGATTGGCATTTTGCGCAAGCGCCCGGTTTAAATCAATTATCAGCACACTGATATGGTCATTAATCCGCCATGTTTTCTCAAGTTGCGCCGGATTTACGCGCAGCATCCTATATCGACGCGTAGCAACCTCCGGACTGGCGGGGGATGCGGCGTTTTTTGCCGGGTGATTCGACTCGGGCAAGCCCGTGGCGCGAATCGCGGGAAGGGACCGAATACCGTCGAGCAGGATATCGGTGTCCTTTTTGACCAGGTGATGCAACGCGCAAGCAAGCGCTAACAGAACAGGGGCGCTATTGTGTTTTTGACCATGCTGATTGATGAAAAAATCGCCGGATGGCGCCCTTGAGGCTTTAATGGCGGTGAGTACCTGCTGGTAGTTTGCCCAAAGGCCACATATCCGGCATGGGGAAGACGCGCCGGGGGCCGCGGACGTCATCTCGGGCGCGTGCAGATGTTGCTGTCTGTGTGCGTGCGTCTCGTCGGTTTGCCGGATCAGTTCGCGCAATAGGGCGTTGCGCAAAAGGTCCTTTGATAATTGTGCTTTTAACGACCGCAGCTCCCGCTCAATGGGCCAGTGGAGGTTCATGTTTTCTGGCTGCAAAGGGTTTATCGGGAATGTATGCCTTAACCGCGCCGGGTTGGTTATAGCGATATCCTGCGGTTTAGGCGGAAATGACCGGGTTGATGTGTTGGAAGGATGAATATCATTAAGCAACGTCTGGCCGCCGGAAAAAGCATTGCCGCGTATGATAGTGCTGTCGGCAGGATGGCACAGGTTTCGGGCGCCGGAATATGATGTGGCTGTTGTCGATCCCGCATGCGCAAGAATACGGTTTTTTTTTGCCGGGACGGAGGGGGAATTGGTTATTTTTTGCAGCTTATGTTTGAGCAATGATCGCCCGGCGTTGTCTTCCTTATACCGGTTGACCCGGTGTCCCTTGATGACGCCGGAAATAAAACCCACGGAGTAGGATGTTTCGTTCATTGAATAGCCTGCCTTGTCGCAGCGGTAAAAAATAAAACCCATCGACTGTTTATTTAATTAAAAGTGTATGCTAATTATTTTTTGGGATTATATAAAATATTGTATTATCACAAAATTCATTCGTCCCTGATGTTCTGACTTACCTATTTTAAATAATGGGAGCTATACCTATCAACAATGAGTGTTTAACCCGTTGACTTGCCGCGCGGTCGTTTAAATACGCAGTGCTTACCGGCGGCGCGGGACCTGGCTACAAATCAATCCGCTCGAAGCGTAGGATCATGGCCAGCGCCAATCCCTGGGCCGGATCATAGCTATGGGAGAGAAAGCGGATTTGCGTATGGCCGTAGGCGAAAGAGAGGGTGGTGCGGCGCGCCGTGGCCAACACCTGTTCGGTAAACAGCGACGAGGTATTATAGGCGCAGTCGATAAGCAGGGTGCGCGGGTTGACCAGATGGATTATCTGGCTAAGCGCCTTGCCGAGCAATTCGCCCGCGCGGCCGATAACCTGTTCCACCACCTGCGGCGCCAATGCGCGACTGGCCCACTGCAACCCCGGCTGAAGCTGCCCCAGCTGCGCGTTAATGGCTCTCAGCCCGATCAGCGATTCCAGGCAGCCGCGTTGTCCGCAGGTGCAAAGCGGCCCGTCGGCGGCGACGTTGAGGTGCCCGACCTCGCCGGCGGTCCAGCTGCCGCCATAATAAACGCCCTGTTCGGTCAGCAGCGTGCCGCCGATGCCTTCGGCGATACGCAGGTAAAAACTGGGTTCGGCCCCCGGCTGCCGGGTGCCTTGCTGGCGCGATACCAGCGCCGCCGCCTTGACGATATTCATTACGCCGACCGGTATCGGCACGCTATGGCCCAGGACCGCCAGGAGATCGAGCTGCCGCCAGCCCAGGTGCGAGGATACGTGCATCAGGCCGGCAAGCGGATCGATAATGCCGGGAAAACCCACGCCGATGCCGATAAGCTCGGGATAACGCCGGTGCATCCATTGGACGATGCGGGTGATTTCCGCCAGTACCGGGACGGGATCGGTGGTATCGATAGCCAGCGTTTGCTGCTCGATGACCTCGGAAAAATAGTCATATACCGCCCAGTGCAGCTGCTGGCGCTCGACCATAATGCCCGCCGCCTTCATTTTATCGGGCAGCAGCGCGATATGGATTTTGGGACGGCCGATGGCGTTGGACTGGGCCGCGCCAAGTTCGGCCACGTAGCCCCGGGCGATAAAATCATCCACGATCAGCGAAATGGTATTTTTGCTTAATGACAGCGCGCGGGCAATATCCAAACGCGAACTGACGCGCTGTTGACGCAAGAAGGACAGGACATGCTTCTCATTGTACTGGCGCAGCAGCGCGGGTCCCTTTCCTGGCTCTTTCATCGGCTGGCTTACCCTAACCTTCGGCTGAATATCAGCGGGCATTATGGCATAACCATCGACGCCCGGAAAAACCTATTCATCCCGCCAGACGCATGCTCCCCGCTGATAAACGGCCTGCACGGACAATTCGCCGCGCCGGTCTTCGCCGAGCGCCACCGCGTCCAGCGGCGCGCCAACCGCCAGGCCGTGCCGCGTCGGCAGGTTCAGCAGCGCGGAGGGCCGTACCGATGCCATATCCCAGGCTTCGCGGCGCATGGCCAGGCCTTGGCGGATCAGGGTGTTGACGCCATACAACAACGAGCGCGCCGACCCGGCCAGCAGCCCTGGGTTATCGGCCAGCGACAACCGGCCCTCCGGGCTGAGCATGACCTCGCCGCCGATATGCAGCCGGTAGCGTCCGGGCGGCATGCCGGCCAGACTGGTGGCGTCGCTTACCAGGATGCCGCGTTCACCCTTGACGCGCATGAAAACCTTGATTACCGACGCCGGCAAATGTTCGCCGTCGCCGATCATGGCGCACCACAGCCGGTCCTGCGCCAGTTGCTCCCAGATATAGTTGGGGTGGCGCGGCAGCAGCAAATGCGCCCCATTGCCCAGATGGGTGGACAGGGTGGCGCCGGCCTCGACCGCCGCGTCAATCTGTTGCGCGTCGGCGGCGGTATGGCCCAGGGAGACCACCACTGCGTCCTGCACGCAGCGGCGAATGAACCCCGGGGCCTGGGGCCATTCGGGCGACAGGGTCAGCAGGCGTATATCCCCCTGCGCCGCGCGCTGGAAACGTTGAAACAGCGGCCAGTCCGGCGCCATGACAAAAGCTTTATCATGGGCGCCGCGCGGTCCGTCCTCAGGGGAAATAAACGGACCTTCCAGATGGATTCCGGCCACGCTTTGGCCAACCGGGGCAAAACGCCTGCGGGCATGGGCTATCGCCGCCACCATGCCGGCAATCTGCTCATCGCCGTTGGTGATGACCGTGGGCAGGAAGGTGGTGACTCCCTGCCGCCATAGCTGCCGGGTGACCTCCAGCACCGCCTGTTCTGCAATCGGGCTACGGTTAAAATCCACCCCCGCATAGCCGTTGACCTGTAAATCAACCAAACCCGGCGCCAGGATGGGCAGGCTATCGTCCTGCGGCAGCGCGCGGATTTCACTTATCAGTCCGCCGGCGGCATGGATTTCCACGGTGGTTAAATCCCGGTAGTCCCGGCCCCGGATACAGATATTACCCATGCGTGATCTCTCCATACGCGTCCAGGTCGGTAAACAGTGAACAGGCGGGGTGGGTTCGCAGGACGGTGGCGGGGCAGGCGGTGGTGACCGGCAGCGTTAGCATGCCTTGCAGCGCCGCGCGCTTGTTGATGCCCGGCACCATGCAAAACAGGCGCGATGCCGCCATCAGCGTGGGAATGGTCAGGGTAAGCGCATGGGTGGGCACCGCGTCGACCTCGGGGAAGCAGCCGTCGTTTACCTGCTGGCGGCGGCAGACCGGATCCAGCGCCACCACTTTCATGATCTCGGTATCGTGAAAATCCGCCACCGGCGGATCGTTAAACGCCAGATGCCCGTTTTCCCCCACCCCCAGGCAGACCATATCCACCGGCGCCCGGCCCACCAGCGCGGCATAGTCGTCGCAAACCCGCCGTCCCTCGCCCGCGGGTATCAGATGGACGTGTCCGGGACGGACAATATCGAACAGATGCTGGTTAAGATAGTGGCTAAAGCGCTGCGCCGAATCGGCGGGCAGGCCAATATATTCATCCATATGAAACGCCGTCACCCGCGACCAGTCTATATCCCCGGCCGCCGCCAGGGTGGCCAGAAACTCATTTTGCGATGGGGCGGCGGCAAAAATAATCCGCACGTTATCCCGGGCCTTAAGGCATTCGCGCAGCCAGGCGGCGGCGGCCTCGCCGGCGTGGCGTCCCATTTGCCGGCGATCGGCAAACACCTGGATGGATAAATTTTCGCACCGACGGCTCAGTAGCGGCAATGACATATAAAGCTCCTTAGTGTTGGCTGGATTCCGGTTTAGGCAGGCCATTGATGGGATCGGCGGCTTGGTGCGGGTCTTGATCCTGGTTCAACGCGTCCAGCAGGATATCCACCTGCGCACTGACCGGGCCGCGCCGCAGCATGCCCGCCAGCGTATAGACAATCAGCGAGGTGATGACCGGAATAGCGACGATTTGCGTGGTGCTCATGCCCGGCACCACGAATTTGACCGAGAAGAATGCCGCGATCCCAAGCGCCCAGGAACCGATGGCCGCCGTCGGACCGCACTTTCTGAACCAGGGCAGCAGGCCGAGCAGCATGGGAATCGAAATGGGTCCGACCAGGCCGCCGAACCAGACGATAAGCAGGGTAAGCACGCCGCCGAACCGGCTGGCGTTAACCGCGATAAGCAGGGTGGTGAGGATAAACAGCACCACGGTGACCCGCGCCACCACCAGGGAGGATTGGCCGTTACCGAACCGGCGCGGAAACAAAACCGGCAGGATATCGCGCGTGACCACGGCGGTGATGGCGTTGGAATCCGATGAGGTCATCGACAGGGTATGGGTAAACATCGCCACCAGCACCAGGCCTATCAGGCCGTTGGGCAATAGCTGCATCGCCATGATGGAATAGGATTGCGACGGATCGGCGATATGGGGGAACAGTACCGGCGCGGCCCACATCGGATAAAACAGCACCAGCGGCCATACCAGGTACAGCACCGAGGACAGCAGGGCGGCCTTATGCGCGTCCCGCCCGCGCGGCGAGGCGATAAAGCGCTGCGCCAGGTTCCAGGTGCCGCCGTTGTAGCTTAAGGTATAGATAATAAAATAGGCGAGCATAAAGCCCAGGGTGTAGGGCTCGCGGATAATATCGGTATGCGCCGGCGGCAATCGGTCCCAGACGGTCAGCAGTTCGTGCGCGCCGCCCAAATGGGACGCCACCGCCACCACCATGACAATCGCCGCGATAAACTGCACCACGAACTGGCCGAAGTCGTTGCAGGCATCGGCCCACAGGCCGCCCATGACGGTATAGAACAGGCACAATGCGCCGGAAATGGCGATGCCGTATACCGGCGCGAGTCCGGTGAAGACATTGATGATAATGGCGATGGCCGCCCACTTGGCGCCGACATCAAAGGTTTTCAGCAGCACGCCGCTCCAGGCCAGCAACTGCTGGGTCGGGACGTTGTAGCGTGTGGCGAGATATTCCATCGGCGATTCGATATGCATATGGATGCGCAGCCGGGCCCAGCGCGGGGCAAAAATAAACGAGCCGAGAAAGACCGCCACTGAAATCGGCAGCGCCCACCAGAAATAAATGGTGATGCCATAGCTGTAGGCCACCGCGGCGTAAGCGACGAACACCGCCGCGCTATAGCCCGACATATGGTGTGAAATGCCGGAAAGCCACCAGGGCATCTTACCGCCGGCGGCGAAAAAGTCCTTGGTGCTGCCCACTTTGCGCATGGCCCAAAGCGTGATCGCCACAATCATCAGCGCATACAGCGCCATGACCACATAGTCTGTTCCGTTCATAGCTCACTCCGGTAGCGGATAGGGTCAGCGCAGCGTGACGGGAACCGTGCGCCCACCTGGTGGATGATTTAGTCCTTTATTAGGACTAATTGATTAATACTTTACATGATCCCCATGAGGACATGTAACTGTTAGTCCTAGTTAAGGACTAATGCAACATAACATCCCCGTCAGGAGATGAAAGAGAGTTATATCACAATTATTCGCGAGCGCGGCGGGCGCGGCCATAGGACTTTTATATGACCTCGCCCGCCGTGGCGACGGCGATGAGTCCGCTACCGATGGCGGCTAATAATTACCCGGTTTATGAACCGACCCGAGCATCTGGTCATAGACATCGGTACGCCGGTCGCGCAGCACCTGGTTAAAGGCGTTCCAGTTGCGATGACGTCTGGCGTCGGCCAGGTTAATGGTCGCCATGATGATGTCGGTGTCCGTGGCGCTGGCCGGCCCCGCCACCGGCCAGCCGGTATAGCCGGCTATCAGGCTTTGGCCGATAAAAGGCTGGTTGCGTTCCACGCCCACCCGATCCGCCGCCGCCACAAACACCGAATTGGTGTGGGCCGCCGCCATGCAGATAATATTGGCCATGGCCTCGCGGTGGGGATCCTGTCCCGGGATCGGCACCCAGTTGGTGGGCACGCAGACAATCTCCGCGCCCTGCAGCGCCGCCAGCCGGAAGCTTTCCGGAAACCAGCAGTCATAACAGATATGGCACCCCAGGATGCCGATGCGGGTTTTGAATACCGGGAATCCCAGGTTGCCCGGCGCGAAGAAAATGGCTTCGTCTCCCCACAGATGCACTTTGCGGTAGCGGCCGATAAAGCCCTCCGGTCCGATAACGGCCGCGGCGTTATACAGCAGCTCGCCCTCGCGCTCGGTGATGCCGGCGACGATATACACCCCCAGCCGCCGGGCGCAGTCAATCCAGGCGCGGCAGCTGGCGCCGTCGGGCAGCGGTTCGCCAAGCGAAAAGGCTTCGTCGCGGGTGGCGAATACATAGCCGGTATTGCACAGCTCAGGCAACACCATCAGGTTTGCGCCCCGCGCCGCCGCCTGTTCAATCATGGCGATCGAGGTGTTGACATTACGCGCGGTCTCGCCGAATACCGGCTCCATTTGCAGGCAGGCAACGGTCACGAGGGCTTCAGTCGGTTTAGACGCCATGGCGGTCTCCGGGTGAGTCGGTTAAAGGATTGCCGGTAACCCGCGGCCTATCGGCTGGTCAGCCAGCCCAGCATATTGACAAGCAACTGTTTATAACCCGGCCAGTCGATAAAGCTCTGCGGCAGCCAATGCGGGCTGATGTCCGAAGTCCAGACCAGCGTCCGTCCCTGGCCAAAACCGCCGGTGACCAGCAGCGGATGCCCGCCCAGCTCGTCCGGCAGGCGCGCCAGCACCTCGCTGCCCGGTTTGGCCCTCACCTCGTTGGCGCCCAGCAGCAGCGGCCATTCGCCGCTGATATCGTTAAACAGCGCATGCGCCTGCTTCAGCGGGTCGATAACCGGACGAAATCCCTGCGGCACCTCGATGCGATCGTCATAAGGCAGGCATTCCACGGGCAGCGCCTGCTCCACCGCGGTGCGATGCCAACGCGCCTTGCCGTCGATGCCCTGGAAGCTCAAATAGCCGCCGAACATGGCCAGGGCGCCGCCGCCATAGGTCCAGTCGCGCAGCACGTCAAGGCGATTGGCCACCGTCTTGCCGTGCAGCCAGACATCGGGATGCAGCAGCAGCGAGTTGGCGCCGATATCCGACAGCAGAATGGCGTCATAGCGGCTAAGCGCTTGCCCGGTAAACGGGAATTCCTCCACCGCCTGGTGCGCCGGCATATGCGTCAAGGCAAATTCCGTGCCGGACAGCGCGGCGATCGCCGCCTTGGCGCCCGAATGGAAGGTCACGCTGCCGAACTGATCAAACCCCTTGAAATGGGTGGCCGAGGTGACCCAGGTTTCACCCACTAATAATATCTGTTTCTGACTCATTGCTATCGCTCTCCGCAAGCGTGGATCATTTTTGTGCGGCCGTGCACTTTTTCAGTGCGCTCGATCCGCTATTTATTGAACCGTTTCAATAGTAAAAATTGTCATTTTTATGATTATATATCAAGTGAAAATTTAATTTTAAAAGATTATTGACAAAAAACATTGAACCGTTTCAATATGCAGTTGATCGCTTATTTAATCTACCCGTCCCGCCGGAGAACCGAGAATGAAAAGACGTGCATTGTTGTTAGGAACGGTATTAGCCGGCGCCACGCTGCTGGGCGCCTTGATCCCGGCCCCCGGACCTACGGGAACCGCCGCCGCCGCGCAGCTGGCCAAGGTGACGTTTATCCAGGAATGGCCGGTGGCCGACGGTTTCTGGATCCCCTGGGTGGTGGGCAAGGACAAGGGATTTTACGCCGAGGAGGGCATTGACCTGGATATCGTCGCGCCGCCCACCGTCGCCGATACCATGAAATTCCTCGGCACCGGACGGGCCAATGTGGCCTTTACCACGGTCATGGACGTGATTTTCGCCAAGGAGCAGGGCGCGCCGGTGGAGGCCATCGGCCGCTATGGCAAGGAAAATAACTGGGGCATCATCAGCGCCCAGGGCAAACCCTATACCGTTGCCGAACTCAAGGGCAAGACCATCGGCATTTACAATGACGCCTGGAGTAAGGCGCAGCTGGCATTGATGCTGAAAAGCGCCGGCCTGGCGCTGACCGACGTCAACATGGTCACGGCGGCGGACGATACGGTGCCGCTGCTGCTGCAAAAACGCGTGGACGCCATTACCGGCATCACCAATGCCGAAGGGACCGAAATGACCACCATGGGTAAGCAGACGCCGGAGTTCCTGGCCGCCATCAAGCACGGCGTACCCAATACGCCCATCCTGATGTTCGCCGGCAACCAGGCCTGGCTGAAGGCCAATCCGCAGCTGGCCAAAGCCTTTATGCGCGCCACTGAAAAGAGCATCCGCTACGCCGTCGAGCATCCTGATGAAGGCGTCGCCGCCTTCGGCAAAGCCTACAGCAAAGCTTACGACGCGGACTTTATCCGCCAGCAATGGGCCGATACCGTGCCGCTGCTGGCGCCGGTGGACGGCAAGTCGCTGCAGATGGACCTGGCGGTATGGCGGGAATTGCTGACGGCCGTGCAGGCGCAGGGTATCGTTAAATCACCGCTGCCCGCCGAACAGTATTTCACTAATCAATACTTACCGTAACGACTGCGTATTCCGGGGGGACTATAATCAGTTCACCCGGGATTAACGCCGGTATAGCGCCATGTTCTCCTCTGCCGTCAACCCGTTTGCCGGCCACGTATGCCAAAGGATGCCGCCACCATGTCTTTATCTTCACCGCCGATGAAACCCGCCTGGACCTACCGCCCCGGACCGGATATCGCCCTTGAAGCCCCGGCCGGACTGCGCCAGGCGCAGCTTTTGGCCAAAGCCGCCGCCCAGGCGGGCCTGGCGGCGCTGCGGCCCGGCATAGCCGAATCCGCCGTGGAGGAGGCTATTCACGACTATCTGCGCGGCCAGGGCGCGGCGGGCATCTGGACCATTACCAACGTCGGCCTGGGCGAAAACGCCAAGGTCTGTTTTCCCACCCAGGGGCCGGGCGCCCAGGCCGCGGCGGCGCGCGACGTGCTGATGGTGGATGTGCATCCCATCACCACCGAGGGCTTTTGGGGCGACTGTACCCGCTGCCGCGTGCTGGGCGATTATCCCGAGGCGGCGGACGCGCTGCGGGATCTGGAAAATATCCACCGCGACACCCTGGCGTTATGCCGTCCGGGCATGCCGGCCGCCGAACTGTTCGGCCTGAGCCATGAACGTCTGGTGCGGGAAGGCTTTGTCCTGCTGGATTTACTGGGTAATATCGGTCACAACCTGACGGCCGGCGCCGCCTATACCCAGGGGTTTATCGACGCCGGCAATGACACGCCCATGTGGGGGGCCTGGGCCATTGAACCCTTTGCCCGGCGCGGCGACGTGGCGGTTAAAGTTGAGGACGTGGTCTGGTTCGGCCGTGAGCGATGCGAGATTTTGTAACTAAAACCGGTCTATTTCCAGCGTGCGTTATTCGCTAAAGGATAGCCAAGAGGCAACGTCATGACAGTCCCTAAGTTATCGATTCAACAGGTCACGCGGCGCTTTGGCGCCATGACCGCCCTGGCGCCCACCGATCTGGACGTGGATCCGGGCGAGTTTGTCTGCGTGGTCGGCCCGTCCGGCTGCGGTAAAAGCACCTTGTTTAACCTGATATCCGGCGTGCTCCCCCCCGACGGTGGTAGGATCCTGATAGACGGCGACGATGTCACCGGGCGCAGCGGCCACGTCGGCTATATGCTGCAAAAAGATCTGCTGCTGCCCTGGATGACGGTTATCGACAATATCGTGCTCGGCGCCATCCTCAAGGGCGGCGCCACCCGGGCGCAGCGCGCGCAGGGCGTGGCGCTGGCCGAGCGCTACGGCCTGGGCGAGTTTATCAATCATTATCCGGCGGCGTTGTCCGGCGGCATGCGCCAGCGGGTGGCGCTGATGCGCACCCTGGCGATGCGCCATGACGTGATGCTGCTCGACGAGCCGTTCGGCGCGCTGGATTCGCAAACCCGCCTGGCGATGCAGCAATGGCTGCTGACGGTCTGGGCGGAGCAGCACCGTACCGTGGTCTTCGTTACCCATGATATCGACGAGGCGATTTTCATGGCGGACCGGGTGGTGGTAATGACGCCCCGTCCCGGCCGCATCCAGCAGATTTTCAGCGTGGATATCCCGCGCCCGCGGCCGTTGTCCTGCCTGACCAGCCCGGAATTTACCCAATTGAAACGCCAGATCCTGGATCTTATCTATAACGAACAACCGGCACAGGAAGCCCATGCCCATGAACAACATCCGTAAGCTGTTATTGCCGTTGGGCGGACCCCTGGCGGCGTTGCTGCTGGTGCTGGCGGTCTGGGATTGCGCGGTGCGTTATTATCAGATTCCGGCCTATGTCCTGCCCTCGCCGCAGATGACCTGGCAGCACGCCCTGTCGGACTGGTCGGTACTGTGGATCGGGTTTCAGGCCACGTTCACCACCTTTTTGCTGGGCTTTATCCTTGGCGCCGGCGCCGGGTTTATTTTTGCCGTGCTGATGGATTCCACCCCCGGCGTGAGGAGCGTGCTGTATCCGATTTTGATCGCCAGCCAGGCGGTGCCGGTCATCGCAATTTCCGCCGCGCTGACCATCTGGCTGGGTTTCGGCCTGGCGCCGAAGCTGGTGATCGTGGCGCTGGTGGTGTTTTTCCCGGTGGTGGTCAACGTGCTGGACGGGCTGAACTCGGTGGATAAGGATATGCTCAACCTGGTCAGGTCCATGGGCGGCTCGCGCTTAAGCATTTTCCGTTACGTTAAGCTGCCGGCCACCTACACGCCGCTTTTTTCCGCCCTGAAACTTTCCGCCACCTTCAGCGTGACCGGGGCGGTGATCGGCGAATGGACCGCCTCCACCAGCGGCGGCCTGGGCGCCTATCTGCTGCAGGCCAATTCCAGGCTTAACACCGCCGGTACCTTTTCCGCCATCGGTTTTCTGGCCTTGCTGGGCGTGTTAAGCTTTCTGCTGGTTATCCTGCTGGAGTACCTGGTTACGCCGTGGCGTTCTTCATCAACCGCCAGACGCTGGTCGCGGCGCTACTGGCACCGTTAGTTTCACCCCTAAGGTTGGTTAATGAGCGACGACAGTTCCAAAGCCCTAAGCGCGGCGCGCCCCACCATTCGTGATGTGGCGCGTTTGGCCAAGGTGTCCATCGGCACCGTCAGCGCCGTTATCAACAACAGCGAGCGGCCGGTGGCGACGGACACGCGCGATCACGTGCTGCGCTGCATTGCCGAGCTCAACTTCGAGCCAAACAATGCCGCGCGCAGCCTGAAGCACCAGCGTATTTCCTCCATTGGTTTTATCGTGCCGGATCTGGGCAATGCCTTTTTTGCCGACGTGGCCGAGGGTATCCAGGGGGTGCTCGACCACGTCGATTGCCTGCTGGTGCTGTGCATGACCTGGTCGGATACGCAGCGCGAGGAATATTACGCCCAGGTGTTGCGCACCCAGCGCCTGAACGGGGTCATCTACCTGTCCGGCACCGGACTGCCCAGTCCGTCGCTGATAAGCCTGGCGCAAAAAGGCGCGGTGGTGTTCGTCGATGAATGCCTGCCCGGCATCGACGTGCCCTTTATCAGCTCGCAAAACCTGATTGGCGCGCGCACCCTGGCGCAGTACGTCCTGGGCCGTGGGCATCGCCGGCTGGCCATCGTCGGCGGGCCGCGCGGATTATGGACCAGCGAACAGCGCCAGGCGGGATTTCGTGAAGCCTTCGCCGGCGCCACTATCGTGCCGGACTCGGTGCCGGTGTTCCGGGGCGATTACACCGAGGCGTCCGGTCGCCGGGCGGCCGATGAGGTTATCGCGTTGCCGGCGCATCAGCGCCCCACGGCGGTACTGTGCGCCAACGACCTGATGGCCATAGGGTTTATCCGCCGCTGCCGTGAGCGCGATATCGCCGTGCCGCAACAGATAAGCGTCACCGGTTTTGACGACATTCCCGAGGCGCGGCTTATCAACCCCGAACTCACCACGGTGCGCCAGCCGGGCAACGCCATGGGCCGCGCCGCCGCCAACCTGCTGTTGCAGCGCATCGGCGCCCTCCCTGACGCGCCCGGCCAAAGCGATTTTCCCACCGAGCTGTGCATCCGCCATTCCGTGGCGCCGGGACCGGAGGCTTAGGCGGTGCTGGTCGATTGGGCGGAGCGCGGGCGGCAAGGCGGCGGGACCCTTTATCGCGTCGCGCCGGCGTTTGCCCCCGGCGCGGCCAGGGTCATTCCATGGCGCTTTTTATAGCGCCCGGAATAATGAACTCTTGCTGCGTCCCAAGTCATGTGAATTTATAAAATCATGACGTTAAGTCGGCTCGCTTGTTAATATTTATCAATTAATGTCTAAATATTTCTTTAAAATTTTCATGCGTTAATTTGTTCTTGATTTAACTAAAAAATTCTCTATTTCCGCGATGTAAATAAATAATCTCGTAAAATGCATATGCTATAAAGTTGATTAAATTCAGCGTATTAAAATATTAATCGTATTTATTTTAGGGCAAGTATATTATTTGCGCTTTTGCACGGCCTTGCCTAACATTAATTATATTGATGACGGGTCACGCTTATGCCGTCATCGATACGCAGATCAGGTTCGTTGACAGTAATTAAATAAGGTAATATTTAACGGCTTGATCCTATTATCTGAAATTGGAGGTTATCATGGCTGAACATCGTGGCGGTTCCGGCAACTTCGCAGAAGATAAACAGAAAGCATCCGAAGCAGGTAAAAAAGGCGGCCAGCAAAGCGGCGGCAACTTCAAGAACGATCCCGAAAAAGCCTCGGAAGCAGGCAAAAAAGGCGGCCAACATAGCCATGGCGGCGGTCGCGGTTCCTGAGTAATCTGATGTAGGAAATTGCCATTATCGGCATGGGAAACATCTTGCCAAAATAACTTCTGCATCCGTGCGGACCTATCGCAGGTTAATTCACGGGTAAGGTCGTTGACAACGCCCCAAAACCTTTCGTTTTGAGGGCGTTTTTATTTCTGGCCGGCACAGGAAATGCCGATCGGCAAGGGCAAGCGGCGCGCGGTGCGGGATCGGATATCGTGCGGCCGACATCCCTGTCCTGAGGCCTGGAAAATCAGCGGATTTTACGCCATACCCAATCCTTGACCTCGGGCAGATCGTCGCCGTGTTCGCGAACATAATGATAATGCTCGTCCAGCTTGTCCTTGAACATTGTGATGGCGGCGGCGGCCTTGGCCGAATCCTTTAAACCCGGGATGCGTTTGATGGCCGCGATGGCCAGATGGTAACGATCGAGCTTGTTCAGCACGGTCATATCGAACGGCGTGGTGGTGGTGCCTTCCTCCATAAAGCCGTGTACATGGATATTGGCGTGATTTTGCCGCTTATAGGTCAGGCGGTGGATCAGGAACGGATAACCGTGATAGGCAAAAATCACCGGGCGGTCGGGGGTGAACAGCCGGTCGAAAAATTCGTCGGTGTGCCCGTGGGGGTGCTGCTCGCGGGACTCCAGCGCCAGCAGATCCACCACATTCACCACGCGGATGCGCAACTCCGGCAGATGCCGTCGCAGCAGCTCGACGGCGGCCAGGGTTTCCATGGTCGGCACGTCGCCGGCGCAGGCCATCACCACATCGGGGGCGGTGGTGCCGTCCTCGTTGCCGGCCCAGTGCCAGATACCCAGTCCCGCGCGGCAGTGTTCAATCGCCTCGCTCATCGTCAGCCACTGCGGCGCGGGCTGCTTACCGGCGACGATAACGTTAATGCGATCGTAGGTTTTCAGGCAGTGATCGCCGACCCACAGCAGGGTATTGGTGTCCGGCGGAAAATAGATACGCACGATATCGGCCTTTTTATTGGCCACCAGATCGACAAATCCCGGATCCTGATGGCTATAGCCGTTATGGTCCTGGCGCCAGACGTGGGATGACAGCAGGTAGTTGAGCGAGGAGACGGGCTTGCGCCAGGGCAGGTCGCGTGACACCTTGAGCCATTTGGCATGCTGGTTGAACATGGAATCAACGATATGGATAAAGGCTTCATAACAGGAAAACAGCCCGTGGCGGCCGGTGAGCAGGTAGCCCTCCAGCCAGCCCTGGCACAGATGTTCGCTCAGCACCTCCATCACCCGTCCGTCCTGGGACAGCTGTTCATCGTAAGGTTTGGTCTCCTCCATCCACACCCGATTGGTGGCCTCGAACACGCTGCTTAACCGGTTGGAGGCGGTTTCGTCGGGGCCGAACAGGCGAAAGTTAACATTCTGCGCATTCAGCCGGAAGATATCGCGCAGATACTCGCCGAAGATTTTGGTGGCCTCGGCCTGGATATCGCCCCGATCCTTGACCGCCACCGCGTAATCCTCGATAGCCGGTACCGCCAGCTCCTTGCGCAGCAGTCCGCCATTGGCGTTGGGGTTGGCGCCCATGCGCCGTTGGCCGGTGGGCGCCAGCTCCCGCAGCTCCGGCCGCAGACGGCCGTTGCCGTCGAACAGATCCTCCGGGTTATAGCTGCGCAGCCAGTGTTCCAGGATCCGCCGATGGCCTTCGTCCTCGCGGCAGCCCGCCACCGGTACCTGATGGGCGCGCCAGAAGCCTTCGACCTTTTTGCCGTCCACCTCTCTCGGCCCGGTCCAGCCCTTGGGGCTGCGCAGGATAATCATCGGCCATTGGGGGACCGAGCGCGCGGGGGCGCCGCCGGCCAGCGCGCCGTTTTTAATGGCCCGGATCTCGTCGAACGCCCGGTCGAACGCGGCGGCCATCAGTTGATGCATTGTGTCCGGCTCATGGCCTTCGACAAAAATCGGCCGATAGCCGTAGCCCTGGAACAGCCGTAGCAGCGAGTCATCGCTGCTACGGCCAAGCAGGGTAGGGTTGGCGATTTTATAGCCGTTAAGATGCAGGATCGGCAGCACCGCGCCGTCGCGGGCGGGGTTGATGAACTTATTGGAATGCCAGCTGGCGGCCATCGGCCCGGTTTCGGCCTCGCCGTCGCCGATGACGCAGGCGGCGATCAGGTCGGGATTGTCGAAGACGGCGCCGTAGGCGTGGACCAGCGCGTAGCCCAGCTCGCCGCCTTCGTTAATGGAGCCGGGGGTTTCCGCCGCCGCATGGCTTGGTATGCCGCCGGGAAAGGAAAACTGGCGGAACAGTTTGCGCATGCCTTCGGCATCGTCGGAAATATCCGGATAAATCTCGCTGTAGGTGCCTTCCAGCCAGGTATTGGCCACCATGCCCGGACCGCCGTGCCCCGGCCCGCAGATATAAATCATATCCAGGTCGCGGGCGCGGATAACGCGGTTAAGGTGCGCGTAGATGAAATTAAGGCCGGGGGTGGTGCCCCAGTGGCCGAGCAGGCGCGGTTTGATATGTTCCGGCAGCAGCGAACGGCGCAGCAGGGGGTTGTCCATCAGGTAGATTTGGCCCACCGACAGGTAGTTGGCCGCCCGCCAATAGCGGTCGATCAGCGCCAGCTCGGCGGCGTCGGGGGCGCCGGCCCGCGAGGTCGTGTTTTCCATGTCATTGCTCCTTCGGAGTGGGTTCTACGGAATTTCTCTCCCTCAAGTCTAGCGTGGGATGACGGCCATGCCCGATGCATGGCCCCTGGAACTATGAAGAAATGTATCTCGGCCGGGCTAGCGGCGCGTGCCGCAGGACGAGCGGATAATCAGCTCGCCGCGCAATTGCAGATGGCGCGGCGCGTCCTGGGGGAACTGCAGACGGTTAAGCATCAGGAATATGGCGTTTCTGGCGATATCGCCAAAGGGCTGCTTATACGTGGTCAGGGGAATACCGAGCAGGGCGGAATACTCATTATCATCGAAGCCCACGACGTTGACCTGGCGGCCGATTTGTCCGCAGGTGGATAAGAATTTCATGGCGGTGAAATCATTGGCGCAGACAATATCAGTGGCGCCGCCGTCCAGGATGCCGTTGATAAAGTCTTTTTCACCCGCCCGCCCCTTATGGATCCAGCTTTCGGTCGCCGGGATGCCGGCGTCCAGCAGCGCCAGCCTATACCCCATGATACGCATCGAAACGGTATGCGCCGAATAGTCTTCACATAAAAAATCGACCCGGCGCGATTGATTTTTTAACAGATGGCGGGTGACTTCAAAGCCGGCGGCAATATTATCAATGCCCACCAGATCGTAGGCGCATTTATTGGGATAGGCTTTGAAGTCGCTATCCACCAGGATGACCCTGATATTAAATTGTGACAGTTTTTGCAAAATCAGTTGATTTATTTCGTCGGCGAACGGATGAAATTCAATCGGGATAAAAAATATTCCGTTCACGTTGTTTTTGATGTAGCGATCGATGATGTTTTCAATGGTCTGGATAATTTTTTGCTTGCTGGCGTCAATGCCCATGGTGACGATGCCGTTCCAGACCAGGGAAAAATTGAACTGCTGCGAGAGCGACGCAATGGATTTGAAAATTTGCTCGAACAGGAAGCCGCTCTCATTGGCCTCCATGCGCGGCGACAGGATGCCGAGAGTCAGCTCCCCCTGCGGGGCCGTCGATTCCGGCTGCCGCGCGTTGACGTAATGGCCGGAGCCTTGGGTGCTGCTGATAAGCCCCAGTTCCCGCAGTTTGGACAGCGCCTTGGAGACCGTCGGGCGCGACACCGCGAATTCCTCGCACAGCACCGATTCCGACGGCAGGCGCTGGCCTTCCTGATAAATATTGTCGCGAATGCGCTGCTCGATATTCAAAA
This sequence comes from Acerihabitans sp., assembly GCF_036398755.1. Lineage (NCBI taxonomy): Bacteria > Pseudomonadati > Pseudomonadota > Gammaproteobacteria > Enterobacterales > Pectobacteriaceae > Acerihabitans > Acerihabitans sp. The sequence goes on from NZ_DASWOM010000073.1 coordinate 26,280, forward strand.
AAACGCTATCCAGCTTACCTCTTTTCGCCATGATGATTCTTTTGCCCATGCTGAGATTAATTATCCAAAAGAAATGAGTGAGGACCGCTGGATTATTACATGTAATAGACAACATGTTCCGACCGATGTTGCAAAACACCATAAATGATAAAAGTTGTAAAATCAAGCGGGTTATTCTGCTGATAACTACGGCAACGCTTAACGCGTTTAGCGGCTAATTATCCCGTTTCAGGACGTAATAAACCCACGGTCGGCGCGCTAAATCGATATTTTTTTCCGTTTATTTTTTACCGGCCGGTCCCACCCTTGCCGATAAACCCAGCGGCCGCCGCCGTCTTTGCCCGCGGGCGGGCCGACATTCCCCTATGCTTTCCAAGGTCTCCCGCCCGCCGGCGCCGTCTCCGCGGCGCGCGGGGCACACTTGGCCGGCGGGTGACGAAAAAGGCCCTCACGGATATGTGATCCTTATCACTTAACTAAACATTTCATCAGAATATTTAACAATTCCGCGCCAAAAGTGTGATCAATATCGAAAGATTTGCTAAAAAATTATCGTATGTTGTATGCACATGTTAGCTAAATAATTTTACATATTAGCTCACTTGTAATTTTTTAGCGCCCGTCGTCAATGACCAAAAACAGGAGGATTTGCCGATGTACACCTACAAAAGCCTGGTAGAACAGGTGATAGCGGAAAACAGAACCACTCTGCTGGCCGTGGATGAAGCCGAAATCAATCATTTGATGGATGAAATTTGTAAAGCCAAGACTATTCAATTATATGCGATGGGAAGGATGCAACTTTCGGTGCGCGCTTTTGCCATGCGCCTGAAACATATGGGATTTGACAGTTACGTGGTGTACGACACCACCACGCCTTGCCTGGGCGAGGGTGATTTGCTGATCGGCCATTGCGCGGTGACCAACGTGGAACTGAACGTGATAAAACTGGCCAAGGAGGCCGGCGCCCGGGTGGCGTTGCTGACCGCCCACCCGGAAAACGAACACGGCGGTTATGCCGACCTGACCGTGCGCGTGCCGGGCCAGATCTTCGGCGGCGATCGGGAAGTGGCGTCGATCCAGCCTATGTCGTCTTTGCTGGAGCAGTCGTTATTTCTGTTTGTCGATATCATCACCATGCTGTTGATTGAAAAAACCGGTATTTCCCTCGACGAAATGAAAACGCGCCATACCAATCTGGAAGGGTTGCCGCAGAAATTTGCCTGAAACCCGTTCACCTATTTGAAAAGGTCTCACGATGAAAGACGGTGATATTATTCAAATAGCGCATCTGGTGGAAAACCTGGATGACGCTATGGCGCATTATTATCAAGCGTGCGATATCGGCCCCTGGGATGTGTATACCTACGGCCCGCATAATATTCGTAATTCACTCTATCGCGGTAATCCGGCGGAGCATATTTATAAAATAGCGGTGTGCTGGGTTAACGGTATTCAGATGGAATTAATGCAGCCGGTCAGCGGATATAGCATTTACGATGAATATATCGAAAAACACGGTTACGGCCTGCATCATCTGAAGCTGTATTTCCAGGATTGCACCCAGGCGATTGCGCGGTATGAGGCGCGCGGCTACCAGGTAGTGCAAAGCGGCAATATAGGCGACGATGTTTTTTATTACCTTGATACCGAAGAACGGTTTCAGGGCGCGGTTATCGAATTAGGCAATGCCGGCGCCATTCCGCAACCGGAAAGCCGTTATCCCGCCTGAATCAGCCAAGTCAGCGATAAGGAAAAACCATGAAAAAAATCAATGCAATTGCGCTCTATATGCTGTTGGGCGCCTCCGTCAGCCTGTTGCCCAATCTCAGCAGCGCCGCTGACAAGGAATTAACCATGGTGGGCATTCCAAAATTACGCTCCGCCTGGTTTAACGATTATGAAAAAGGGCTGAAGAAAGCCGGGAAGGATTTTGATGTCAAAGTCTATCAACAGGCGCCCGCTTCGCCGGATGAGGCGCAGCAGGTGCGCATTATCGAGGATTCAATCAGCCAGGGCGTTAATGCGCTGCTGGTGGTGCCGAATAACGCCAGCTCCTGCGAGCCGGTATTTGCCCGCGCCCATGAAAAGGGCATCGTGGTGATTACCCATGAATCGGTGAACCAGCCCAATGCCGATTACGATGTGGAAATGATTGAAAATGAAAAATTCGGCAAATATATGATGGATCAGTTTGCCGAGCATGCCAAAGAGGGCGGCGAATACGCCATTTATGTCGGCTCGCTTACCGTGCCGGCCCACAATATCTGGGCGGACGCGGCCATTAAGGAAGCCAAGGAAAAATACCCGAACCTGAAGCTTATCGCCGACCGTTTCCCGGTCAGCGAAGACCGCAACGCCTCGCGCCAGAAAACGCTGGAACTGTTGTCCACCTATCCGGATCTGAAGGGCGTGATTTCCTTCGGCAGCCAGGGCGGGCCGGGTGCCGCCCAGGCGTTGCGCGAAAAAGGTCTGGTGGGCAAGCTGACCGTGATGGGCACCACCTCGCCTAAGGAAAGCGCCTCGTTCCTGAAGGACGGTTCCATTACCACCTCCATATTGTGGAGTCCGGGCGATGCGGCTTATTCCATGACCTATATCGCCAAGATGATCATCGACGGCAAACGCGATCAGATCAAGAACGGCCTGGAAATTCCCGGCATCGGCAAGCCGGTTATCGACGGCAAGAATATTATTTTTGATAAGCCGCTGACCGTGACCAAAGAAAACTACAGTCAGTACGATTTTTAAGCGGAGCCACTTCCGGCGTGGATCCGCCCGGCCGGGGACCACGCCGTTACGCCTGAGGAATACGACATGGAATTTCTTGCCGTTGAGCATATTACCAAGACATTTGCCGGGGTCACCGCCCTCAATGATGTCAGCTTTGATATTAACGTCGGGGAAATTCACGGTTTAGTGGGTGAGAACGGCTGCGGTAAATCGACCCTGATGAAGATTGTCGCCGGGGTGCTGGACTACGATCGCGGTCTGTTGCGCATCAATGGCCGTACCATCGAGAAATATTCCGCCATCGAGGCGGTAAAACAGGGCATCGGCATTATCTACCAGGACCTGTCGTTGTTTCCCAACCTGACGGTGATGGAAAATATCTATATCAGCCAGATGATTAACGACCAGAAGCCCTGGGTTTTTTCCGGCGCTTACCAAGAGCAGGTGAAAGCCATTATCGGTCAGCTGGGCGTCAGCCTGGACCTGGATGCGCTGGTGGAGGATTTGCCCATCGCCAAGCAGCAACTGGTGGCCATCGCCCGGGCGCTTATCAATGATTCGCGGCTGATTATCCTGGATGAGCCGACCACCGCCCTGACGCGCACCGAAATCAAGCACCTGTTTACCCTGCTCAACCGCCTGCGCTCCCAGGGCATCTCGTTCATATTCATCAGCCATAAACTGAATGAACTGCTGGAAATTTGCGATCGCATCACCGTGATGCGCGACGGCAGGCTTATCGATACCGTCGACGCCCACGCGCTGACCACCGCGCGCATTGAAGAACTGATGCTGGGCTATGAACTGACCTATCCGCCCCGGGCCTCCCACGCCACGCGGGACGTGGTGCTAAGCGTGCGCCGGCTCGGCAGGCGGAACAGTTTCCAGGAGATAAGTTTCGATTTACACCAGGGCGAGGTACTGGGCATCGCCGGCCTGCTGGGCGCGGGGCGCACCGAGCTGGCGCTGGCGCTGTTCGGCGTGGAGCCGGCCCAGGAGGGGCAAATCCTGATCGACAACCGCCCGGCGCGCATCGGCAGCATCGCCGCCGCCGTGGCCAACGGCATCGCCTATGTGCCGGAAGACCGGCTGGCGCAGGGGCTTGTCATGGAGCAGAGCATTGCCGCCAATACCGCCATTTGTTCGCTGAAGGCGTATCTCAATCCGCTGAAGCTTATCAACAGCGGTAAAATGCGCGCCGCGGTCGGCGGACTGCTCAAGGGGATGCAGGTGAAATACGGCGGTCAGGACCAGGAGATCCGCATGCTGTCCGGCGGCAATCAGCAAAAGGTGGTGCTGGCCAAATGGCTGGCGACCCATCCGCGCATCCTCATCCTCGACAGCCCGACGGTGGGCATCGACGTCGGCGCCAAAAGCTATATCTACCAGACGGTGAAGGAAAAAGCGGCGGCGGGCATGGCCATCCTGTTTATTTCCGATGAACTGCCGGAGCTGCTGGCGAATTGCGATCGCATCATCATGATGACCCGCGGTCGATTCGGTAAGGAATACGCGACCGATGCCGTCGACAACGAGGCGTTGCAGCGGGATATGGAAAGTGCCTGATATCAAGAGGTGGTTTTATTATGGATTTCGTTAAAATATTCAAAGCGCGGGAAACATTGCTGTTAATACTGATTATCCTGTTTTCCATCGCCATCGCCCTGATTAATCCGGCTTTCCTGTCATTGGACAATATCGCCAGCCTGCTGAAATCCTACACGGTGCTGGGTATCTTCGCCCTCGGGGTGTTGCTGGTGCTGCTTTCCGGCGGTTTCGACGTCTCATTTACCGCTATCGCCCAGGTGGCGCAGTACGCCGTGGTGTATTGGTTTTTGCAGGCCAACCTGGATAACATTTACCTGGCGATCCTGTGCAGCATGGCTATCGGCGCGGTAATGGGCTTGTTAAACGGCGTCATCATTTATTATTTCAAGATTACCGCCATCATCGTCACCATCGCCACCAACAGCCTGTTTTACGGCTTATTGTATGTGGTGACCCAGGGCGATCTGATTTACGACATTCCACCGTCGTTCCTGGGGCTGGCGGAATTGAAAATCCTGCCGCTGCAGGCCGCCAACGGTTCGCTTTACGGCATCAGTTTTGTCACCTGCCTGTGGTTTTTGCTGGCGATTATCCTGCACTTTTTCCTGCGCCATACCCGCCTTGGGCGCAGCGTCTACGCGGTCGGCGGCAATGCCCTCTCCGCCGAGCGCGTGGGGTTTAACCTGAAAAAAACCACCTTGTTTATCTATACCCTGGTGGGCGCCATTTCCGGTTTTGCCAGTATCGTCCAGGTGTCCATCGTGCAAACGGTGATCCCCAATTCGATCGTCGGGTCGGAGCTGCAGGTGATCGCCGCCGTGGTGCTGGGCGGGGCGTCGGTCACCGGCGGGCGCGGCACCGTGCCGGGCACGTTGCTGGGGGTGTTGCTGTTCGCCATTCTCAGCAACAGCCTGACGCTGCTGAAGGTTTCTCCCTATTATTACAACGTGTTCACCGGGCTGGTTATCCTGATAAGCGTCGCGGCCAATGCGCTGCAGGTGATTAAACAGCGCCGTTCCCGGGTGCGTGTTTTGGTTGAACTCAAGGAGCCATCATGAAGGCTGTCGGCAACAATAATAAACTCCCGGCCGCGAGGGCGGGCCTGCCGCCTTTCCTGCGGGAAAACGCCTCGCTGTATGTGGTGATGGCGGCGGTGCTTATGGTGATGTACGCCTTAAACGGCGGCAAGTTCCTCAGCGTGCAGAACTTCAGCTCCATGGCGTATCAGTTGCCCATCGTCGGCTTCCTGTCGCTGGGCATGATGATTTCCATGCTGTCCGGCGGCATTAACCTGTCGATTATCGCCACCACCAATCTGAACGGCATTATCATTGCCCTGTTTTTGCAATCGGTCTCGGTCAACGGCATGAAACTGGCCTCGGGCGAGATGGTGGCGCTGGCCATTTTCCTGGGGCTGCTGGCGTGCATTCTGGTGGGCGTGGTCAACGGCTTGCTGATAGCCCTGCTGAAAATCCCGGACATTTTGGTCACCCTGGGCACCATGACGCTGATTTCCGGCCTGAACGTGGTTTTTACCAAGGGCTATACCATTACCGGTTTCCCGCCGGCGCTGGTGAATATCGGCAACGGCCAGACGTTCGGCGTGCCCAATTCGCTGTATCTGTTTGCCGCCGCCGCCGTCGTCGCGTCGGTTATCCTCAATAAAACCCGTTTTGGATTTAACCTGTACATGATGGGATCCAATCCGGTGGCCGCGCGGTTTTCCAACGTTGATACCGTCAAGGTGACGGTTTTCCAGTATGTGCTGTCGTCGTGTTTTGCCGCCCTGACCGCGCTGGTCATGATAGGCCAGTTGAACTCGGTTAAGGCCAGCTATGCCGATTCGTATCTGCTGGTGGCGGTGCTGGCGGCGTTTCTGGGCAAAGTCAGTCCGTTCGGCGGTTTCGGCCGGGTATCCGGCGTGGTGCTGGCGGTGATTATCCTGCAGCTTATTTCCAGCGGCCTGAACCTGCTGCGGCTGGATCCGTTTATGATCACCGCCACCTGGGGCGGCATTATTATCGTCATCGTGGTGTGCCGCGGCCTGTTTTCCTGGCTCGGCCGGCGGATAAAGCCGCGCAACCCGTGACCGTTAACCGAAAAACAAGGGTATCCGTATGTATATTGGCATTGATTTAGGCGGCACCAAGACCGAGGTTATCGCACTGGACCCGGCGGGCGGCGAGCAGTACCGTTACCGGGTGCCGACGCCGCGCGATGATTACGCCGCCACCCTGGCCACTATCTGCGACCTGATCCTGGGCGCGGAGCGGGCGGTGGGTGAACAAGGCTCCATCGGCATCGGCATCCCGGGCACCGTGTCCCGGATGACCGGCAAGATCAAGAACGCCAACTCGGTATGGCTTAACGGCCGACCGTTCCGGCAGGATTTGGGCGCGCTGTTGGGGCGTCCCATTACCGTTGCCAACGACGCCAACTGCCTGGCGATATCCGAAGCCACCGACGGCGCGGGGGCGGGGGAGGAGATGGTGTTCGCGGTCATTATCGGTACCGGCTGCGGCGGGGGGCTTGCCGTTAACGGGCGGGTGTATGCCGGCCATAACGGCATCGCCGGCGAGTGGGGTCATAATCCGCTGCCCTGGCCCGACGAAACCGAGTTGCAATACCAGCGCGAAGTGCCCTGCTACTGCGGCAAAACCGGTTGCAATGAGACCTTTATCTCCGGCACCGGCTTCGCCACCGCTTACCGACGCCTTAGCGGGGCGTCCCTGAGCGGCGAGGACATCGCCCGCCGCGCCCTGGACGGCGACGCGCATGCCGAACTGGCGCTGCGGCAGTATGAACATCGCCTGGCCAAGGCGCTGGCGGGAGTGATCAATACCGTTGATCCGCGGGTGATAGTGCTGGGCGGCGGCATGAGCAACGTGGACCGCTTGTATACCACCCTGCCGGCGCTATTGCCGCAATGGGTGTTCGGCGGCGAATGCGACACGCCGGTGCGCAAAGCCCGCCATGGCGATTCCAGCGGAGTACGCGGCGCGGCCTGGCTGCCGCGTATCGGTTAGCATGTAAATCATTTTCAATGATATGCATTAGTCGTAAGGAAACGCCGGTTAAAGGTCTATGCTTAGCGGTATAGGCCTTTTTGCATAATGACCGGAGCACAATACCATGACCAATGCCAAAACCGATGCGTCAACCGACGGCAAACCCCAGGGCGCAGAAGGACAAAAGCCCGAGGATGTCACCATCAGCCAGGGGCTGGGCAAACTGTTCGAGGCCGAAGAGGCGCTGACCGACGAGCAGACCGACGCCATGGCCGAAAAAGCCCGGGCGGCGGCGAAAGACAGCCAGGCCGAGCGTGATGACAAAAATGCCCAGATAGCTTCCAGCACCGATAAATAATCGCCCGTTCCCGGTATTTTTTGCGCCGGCGCGTCCGCGCCGGCATCCTGATGACCTTACCCAAGATTTCGTGATCTGCCTCTCAGCGCCTTATTCATTTGCCCAGATCATTGTGTTTCCCCGCGCATAACACTGTGCCGTTTGACAGTGTTGGCGGACACCCCTCTCTCTATAATAATTTACATTCCGATAACTTAACGCCGGTATCCGGCAAATAAACCGACCGCGCAGGGGCAAGGTTATGAAGATTACCGCAATTGAAGTGATGCGCGTGGCGATGCCGTTCACCTCCGGCAGAAGCAGCGACCGGACGGAGAGCGGCGGGGGCGATGCCTATAACGCCGCCTCGCGCGAGCTGACCCGCATGGAGACATTATTGGTGCGTTTAACCACCGACGAAGGCCTGCAGGGATGGGGCGAGGGCTTCGGTCATCTGTCCAATCCCATGACCTTTGCCGCGCTGGAAGGTCCGGTGGGGCGTTTCTTTCTCGGCCGCTCTTTTGACGGCACGCCCGAGGGGCTCCGCCAACTGATGGATCAGGCGCAGCGCGCGTTTCATGCCTTTGGCCGCAGCGGACCGGTGCAGTTTGCCCTGTCGGCGCTGGATATCGCCTTATGGGATGTGTGCGCCAAACGGGCCGCTAAACCGCTGTGGCAGCTATTGGGCGCCACCCGCGGGGAGATTGGCGTTTACGCCAGCCTGGTGAGCTATGACAACGATCCGGCGCAGGTGGCGGCCCATGCCCTGCGCGCCTACCGCGCCGGGTTCCGCGCCATCAAGCTGCATGAAACCGAGTATGCCGCCATCGCCGCGGCGCGCGATGCCTTGCCGGACGACGCGCAGCTAATGGTGGACGTTAACTGCCCGTGGTCGGTGGACGAAGCCTGCCGGCGGGCGCAGGCCCTGAATGAACTGGGGCTGACCTGGCTGGAGGAGCCGGTTTGGCCGCCGGACGATCTGTCCGGACTGGCGCGGGTGCGGGCCTGCGGCACACCCATCGCCGCCGGCGAAAATGCCCAGGGCGTGCAGGGTTTTTTACAGCATTTCGCGGCCGGCGCCGTAAGCGTGGCCCAGCCCAGCGTGGCCAAAATCGGCGGCATCAGCGCCGCCCTGGACGTTTACCGGCTGGCGCGCCATTACGGGGTAAAAGTGGTGCCGCATTGTTTTTATTATGGCGCGGCGCTGCTGGCCACGGCGCATCTGGTGGCCACCCTGCCGGAGGATATCGCGCTCGAGGTGCCCTACCTGCAATGGCCCGAACCCTTATATGCCGAGCTGGATTTCCAGCCGCGCCTGCGGCTGCCCACCGTCCCGGGGCTGGGATTCGCCCCGGATGAAGATCTTATCGCACGCTACCGCGTGGCCCATTGCAGCCTGACCCGGGAGAAAGCCTGATGTTTAAGCATAACTATCGTTTTATCGTGGCGTTGCTGCTGTTCGCCGCCGGCATGCTCAACTATCTCGATCGCGCGGCGCTCTCGGTGATGGCGCCGCTGATTAAACAAGACCTGCATATCGGCGATGCGCAGATGGGGATTGTGTTCAGCTTCTTTTTTGTCGGCTATTGCCTGTTCTGCTTTATCGGCGGCTGGGGCGCGGACAAATACGGTCCGCGCAAGGTGTATGCCTGGGCCGCCGGTTTCTGGTCGTTCTTTTGCGGCGCCACCGCCCTGGCCACCGGCTTCGGCCATCTGCTTATCTTGCGCATCCTGTTCGGCATTGGCGAAGGCCCGATGGGCACCACCACCAATAAATCCATTTCCAACTGGTTTCCGCGCCGGGAAGTGGGCAGGGCGGTGGGCTTTACCAACGCCGGCCAGCCGCTGGGCGCGGCCGTCGCCGCGCCGATTGTCGGCCTGGTGGGGCTTAACTTCGGCTGGCGCGTGTCGTTTGTGGTGATTGCCTGCCTGGGCTTTGTCTGGCTGGCGCTGTGGCTTACCTTCTTCCGCGACCGGCCCGAGCAGCACCGCCGCGTTTCCCCGGCGGAAGTGGCGATGATCGCCGCCGACCGCCCGGCCAAACCCGCGGCCCCGGTCGCCGGCGCGCAGAAACACGGCGTATTCTTTTTTGTGCTGTCGATGCCGGTATTGGGCGTGGCGGCGGCGTTCTTTTGTTTTAACTATATCCAGTTCTTTTTCCTTTCCTGGCTGCCCAGCTACCTGACGGATTTCCAGCATCTGGATATCAAGAGCATGAGCATCGTCGGCATATTGCCGTGGCTTGGCGCCACCGTCGGCTTTATCGGCGGCGGGTTTATCTGCGACGCCCTGTTTCGCAAAACCGGCAACTTCCTGCTGTCGCGCAAGCTGGTTATCGTCTGCGGCCTGGCCATCGCCGCGCTGTGCGTGCTGATGACCGCCTATGCGTCCAGCCTGGGCACGGCGGTAACCCTGATAACCATTGCCAGCCTGTTTGCCTATATGACCCCGCAGGCCTGCTGGTCGCTGTTGCAGGATATCGTGCCGGCGCAGCGCATCGGCTCCGCCGGCGGTTTTGTCCACCTGCTGGCCAACCTGGCCGGCATCCTGTCGCCGGGCATTACCGGCTTCCTGATCCAGTATGGCGGCGGCTACCATGCGGCGTTTATCCTCGCCAGCATCCTGGCGGTGGCCGGTATCGTGGTCATGCTGCTGTTTGTGCGCCAGCGCAAGGTGGACAGCCTTCGCCTGCAGGCCGCTTAGGCTCGGCCCCCCACGCCCGCGATGGCGCGCCTGGCCGTCGCGGGCGCGTCGCTTCGCGCCGCCGTCCGGCGGCGATATGCTCTGCCCAAAAGAGGCGTCTCATTGCCCGCCGTTTGTCGCCGCGCCGGTTTTCCCCGGTTATTTGATGATCCACGACAATAACCCCCGCCGTTCGGCGACTAAAATGAATCGCGCCACGCTTAGCCTTATGTCACAGGAAAGTCGCGAGGCGCTGAACAGAGTGTCGGTTGCGCTTATTTTTCGGCAATAATGCCGGTGGAAACCTCAGGGTGGGAAAGCGATGAATGAAGACGCGTTTCGTCTGTTGATCGATCGATGGCGCAACGATCCGGCCGGCACTTATCAAAGCTGGTTTTTATGGGATCAGCGCATTAAGAATTTTCGATCGATTCGCCGGGGCATTACGCAAGTGGTGGGGGAAATCGAGCGTGGCGTGTTCGGCAATCAATATCGCGGCTCATCATTGGAAACCATTGTCCATTCCATTGCCGAACAGCGGCAAATTTTCAAGGGGGCCGACCACGCCTTTTTATGGAAACCCAAGCTGCGAATACCCGATATTTATGAAAATGCGGACCATCAGCGCGCCTTCGGCCATTTGCTGTTTACCTGTGCCGGTTGCACCGGCGCCGATCAGATTATCTCCGCCATACACCAAATAGATCGGCTGGCAATCAAGGGGCTGGGGCCGGCGGTGGCCAATTTGCTCTATTTTCTCCATCCGACGCTGATGCCGCCGTGCAATACCGCCATCATCAAAGGCCGGCTTTTAGTCGCGTGGCCGATATGAAGGTGCGTTACCTGCCCTACAGCGAATGGGCTCATCATCGCGAGGCGCTGGCGCGTTTCGGAAACGGCATCAAGGGCATGTCCGCCATCTCCAGAGATCTGGCCTGACAATGCGGCTAAACCGGCGCGGTCCACCGCATTGTCCCCCACGCCGGATTAACCGAAATCAAAGCGCGTGCTGACCTCATCGCGTTCATTAAAAGACACCTCGACCGTTTCGCCGGTTATTTCCACGTCATCGCGGTCCGCCAGTTCGGCCAGGCAGGCTTCGGAGACGTAAATATATTCCAGATGCAAGGTGTCGCGGATCCACGCCACTTTAGGCCGGCGGTAATCAATGCGGTTACAGGTTTTTATCGCCACCGCCAGCGCCAGCCGGTCGTTGGGCAGGATAAGCGGCAGTTTGCCGGAATTGAGATTGGTGGAGGTAATGACATTGGTGTAAAAAGCCGAGAAATCTATTTTATTAAAAAATGCGCTGGTGATGATATCGGCATTATTGATGCAGGCGGCATTGCCGTGGGAGGCGGCGGTCAGGTCGCGGACCCATATTTTCTGAATCGGCGGCGCGATAAATCCCTCCTTCACCCCGGACGCGTTGCGGCCGGTGACGTTGGGGTCCATGCCCGCGCCGCTTATCTCCTTACCGAAACGTTCGACCACCAGCACGTCGATACTCTCAAGCAGCAGTTTCGGCATCCGCGACTTGGCCTGCTGTAATAGGGCCGGCTCGCCGGCGGCGATCCGCTCCACCGGCAGCGCGACGATATCACAGGTCTGGTCATAGGCATTTTCCACCAGGCCGATGCCGACGGCGATCGGCGCCTTTTCCATCACCAGCGCCGCCGCCAGCGGCACCAGTTGCCCGAAGGTGGCGATCTCATGGGAATGAATGGAACTGGCGCCTTTATGCTTGCCCAGGCCGATGACCATCATTTTCTGGATGCCGCTTTCCACCGGCCCTTTAAAATCCGTATGGGGCTTGACGCGGCCCAACGCTATCACCGCGTCGCATTCATAGGCCGCCTTATCGAACCAGATGGTCAGGCCGTTTTCCAGCCGGCCGAGTTCCACCGTCTCCATGGAGCTTATTACCGGGCAGCCGATATTGTCTTCGGTAATGCCGAATTCAGCAATCGCCTGCCGCTGGCCCGCCGCCGTGGCGCCGCCGTGGCTGCCCATGGCGGGAACCACCAGTGGGCTGGCGCCGCGCTGTTTTATCTCGCGCGCGATGGCGGTGATAATAGCCTGTAAATTGGCGATGCCGCGGCTGCCGGCGGTGATGGCCACCCGCATGCCCGGCCGGATTTTTTCGGAAATCGCGGGTTTGGCGAATTCGGCGGCCACTTTGGCCTCGATATCGTCGATGCGGGCGCCGTCGAATTTTTGTTTAACGCGATACAGCGTCGGCCAGGCGATATCAAAACCGCCCTCGAGTTTTATTTCCGTGTGTTCAAACATGGCCTGACCTTATTAAGCGGCATCGTTGCCGACGGTTAAGGGGACGCGCGCCATCGGGGCGCGCGTTGCGATGGCGGCCGGCGCCTAGGGTTTGGCGGCTTTCGCTATCCCGGCGTGCGCGGGGGCGACGGCGGCGCGGCCGAACGTGCCGGGCAGGGTCAGGGTGACGAGAAAGCCCGCCAGCAATATCCCCGCCAGGCAATAAATGCCGGTGTAAAAGCTGTACTGCGCGGTCATCCAGCCTATCATCAGCGGCCCGACAAAGCCGCCCAGGTTGCCCAGCGCGTTGATAATGCCCCGGGCGCCGCCCGCAAGATGGTGGGGAAACAGCACCGGCGGAATGGTCCAGAACACGCTGGAGGCGGATTCATAGAACAGGCCGCACAGCACCAGAAAGGTAAACGAGATCCAGATGTGCTGGCTGAACTGCGCCGAACCAATCAGGAACACGGCAAAGCCCAGAAGCGATAAGCCGATATAAAATTTGCGGTTGTTTTTACGATCCGACAGGGAGGAAATGGCATAGGTGCCGATCAGCATGGCGACGTAAGGCAGGGTGGAAAGGAACCCCACGGCGCCGATGCCCAGCGAAGTCAGGTTCTTTATCATGGTAGGCAGCCAGAAACTAAAGCCGTAGATGCCGGTTTGATAGCAGAAGTAGATCACCACCAGCTTCCAGAGATTCTGCTGTCTGATTATCTCCAGCAGCGAACCGGAGGCGACGCTGGCCGCCTGTTCCTCCTGGATTTTGCCGTTTATATAGTCGCGTTCGGCATCGCTTATCCAGGCGGCGTCATCCGGACGATTGCTGATGATCGGAAACCAGATAAACAACAATAATAACGACATCACCCCTTCAATAATGAACAATTCACGCCATGTCCAGCGGCTGATAATCCAGCCGGCAATGGGGCCGTTGATAAAATTGGCAATAAACACAATGCCGCCGATAAATATGGCGTTGGCGCGCGCGCGCTCCGCATTGGGAAACCAATTGGAAATAATAATCAGCAACGCCGGGAACACCCCGCCTTCCGCCACCCCGAGCAAAAACCGCAGCGTCAGGATTTGCCAGTCTTTTTCCACAAAGCCCATCAATATCGAGGTTATCCCCCAGCCGACGATGGTGTAGGCGATAAATTTCTTGGCGCTGCCGCGCGCGGCGATAAGGCCGCCCGGCACCTGCAGCAGCAGGTAGCCGATGAAAAAGATCCCGGCCACCAGGCCGGCGAACGTGGTCGATAATCCCAGATCCTTATCCATGCCGCCGGCAATGGCGAAGCCGATATTAACCCGATCCATCAGCGCGACGATGTACACCAGCAGTATCGGCGGCAAGATCCGGAGCCACCGTTTTTTAGGTATTGCCTGTGGAGCATTGAGCATAGCCATTCCTCAAATGATGTTTCTATTAATTTTGTGAAGTTGCTCTATTTGATAACGCGGTTTTAATAAAAGATGTCTTGTCTGTTAACGAGATTATGAATAACCTGTAATCCTGTCAAACAGGTTGTGAGGTTTCAGCGGGCTGTTTTACTGAAATGCGAAACTAATCACAAAAAAGTCAACGAGGCTTCGGCATGGTCATGCGATCGAATAAAAACATCATATAAGTATATGATTAAATTATTATTTATAGTATTGCACCGCCGATCGGGCGGCATGACCAGCCCGTGGATTACGGCATTGACGGCGATGCCGGGACCGTATTTACCCTAACAAGCGAGCGGCTGATGAAAACATTTGACGATTTAGGCTTTTGTAAGGTCGATACCGATCGGGAAACCAGGACCGGCTTTCCGGAGGTGATTTTTTGCCAGGGCAAAACCACCGCCCAGATTGCCGCCATCTTCCGCCGGCTGCTTGACCATCACGGCAAGGCCATGGCGACACGACTTGACGCGGCGGGGGCGCAGTCGCTATCCGTCCTGTTCCCCGAGGCGCGTTATGACGCCGTTTCGCGCATTTTCAGCCAGGGCGGCGCGGCGCGTCGTTTTAACGGCGAGGTATTGGTGTTGTGCGCCGGCACCGCCGATGTGCCGGTGGCGGAGGAGGCGGCCCAGACCGCCGAATGGATGGGGTGCCGGGTGGGGCGTCGTTACGATGTCGGGGTGGCGGGCATTGACCGGCTGCTGGCCTATCGCGACGAGGTGGCGCGGGCCGGGGTGTTGATTGTGGTGGCGGGCATGGAAGGCGCGCTGCCAAGCGTGGTGGGGGGCCTCACCGGCAGCCCGGTCATCGCCGTGCCCACCTCGGTCGGCTACGGCGCGCATTTCCAGGGGCTTACGCCGTTGCTGACCATGCTGACCTCCTGCGCCGCCGGGGTCAGCGTGGTGAATATCGATAATGGTTTCGGCGCCGCTTACCAGGCGTCGCTCATCATGAAACTGGCTCACGAGGGATGCCGCCATGCCGCTTCTCTATCTTGACTGCCAGTACGGGATTTCAGGCGATATGACGCTGGCGGCCCTGATCGACGCCGGGGCGGATTGCGATTATATCACCCGCTCGCTGCGATCTCTGCCGATCGATGCCTTTGTATTGGGCGTAACGCCGGTTGACCAGCAGGGTATCCAGGCCAAAATGCTGCGGCTTTTTTTCCCGCTTGACGACCATAACAGCCGGGCGGGCGCTAACGCGCCGATGGCGTCGCGCGCCGCGCCGGCCGGTCCTTCGGCGCTTCATCATCATCATCACGGCCCGGAGCGCAAGGCGGCGGCGATACTGGCCATGATTGCCGCCAGCGAACTGCCTGAACGCGTCCGGCGGCGCGCCGGCGCGGTATTTAGCGCTCTGGCGCGGGCCGAGGGCAAAATCCACGGCGTGGCGCCGCAGGAGGTGCGGTTTCATGAAGTGGGGGCGATGGATTCCATTATTGATATCCTCGGCGTGTGCCTGGCGCTGGAAAACCTGGATATCGAGACCATTATCGCCTCGCCGGTGGCGACCGGCCAGGGCAAGCAGCGCATGGCCCACGGCTGTTATCCTATCCCGGCGCCCGCCACGGCCGAACTGCTGACCGGTATTCCGCTGGCGGATTTCCCGGTCGAGGGCGAACTGACCACGCCCACCGGCGCCGCGTTCCTGAGCGCGCTGGTGAGCGAATTCCGCGCCTTGCCGGCGGTGACCATCGGCGCCATCGGCTACGGCGCCGGTAAACGACGGTTCAGTCATCCCAATATCCTGCGCGTTTTTGTTTGCGCCGCCCGCGGGCTTGAGCCGGAACGGGAAACCGTCGCGACGCTGCAATGCGAGGTGGATGATATCAGCGGCGAAAACCTGGGGTATGTCATGCAGGAGCTGTTCGACCAGCGGGCGCTGGATGTCTACTACACCCCGGTCTATATGAAAAAAAATCGCCCCGGCACCCTGATTACCGTGCTGTGCCGCCCGGAGGATACGGCGATGCTCGAGGAAATCCTGCTGGTGGAAACCCCGACCTTCGGCGTGCGCCGGTCGCTGCACTCGCGCCTGGCCCTGCGGCGGCGCAGCGAAACGGTGCCGACGCCGTACGGCGATATCGCGGTGAAAATCGGCTATCGGGGCGAGCGAATCTATCAGATTTCACCCGAATATGAGCATGTGCGCCGGGCGGCCAAAAACGGCAATGTCCCCTATGACCTGGTGTGGGGAGCGGCGCGTCAATCGGTACAGTCGCTATGGGCCTCGGCCTGGCGCAAGATGAAATAAGGAGAAACGGATGCTGGAACAAAAATACGCGGCGCTGCAACGCAGTCTGCTGGCACTGGGCGATGTGGTCATCGCTTTTTCCGGCGGGGTGGACAGCACTTTCCTGCTGAAAGCGGCCATCGATACCCTGGGACGGGATAAGGTGCTGGCGGTGACCGCCGACAGCGAGACCTACCCGCGCGAGGAGCTGCGCGAGGCGCGGCAGCTTGCCGCCTGGCTCGACGCGCAGCATGAGGTGATCGCCACCTCGGAGCTGGGCATCGCCGGTTATGCCGAAAACACGCCGGATCGCTGTTATTTCTGCAAAAAGAATCTGTTTGATAATATTTTGCCGCTGATGACGGCGCGCCGCTACCATAACCTGGCTTTCGGCCTTATCGCCGATGATATGGGCGAGCACCGGCCCGGCACCCGCGCGGCGCGGGAATACCGGGTCAGGGCGCCGCTGCAGGAAGTGGATCTGTACAAAGAGGAAATCCGCACGCTGGCGCAAGGCCTGGGACTGCCCAACTGGGACAAACCCTCGTTTGCCTGCCTGTCGTCCCGGGTGGTGTACGGCGAGGAAATCACCCTGGCGAAACTGCGCCGCATCGATGAATCGGAGCGGTTCATCCGCTCACTGGGCATCCGCCAGGTCAGGGTGCGCACCCACGGCGAGATGGCGCGCATCGAGGTGGAGCCGGCGGCGATGTCGCGCCTGCTGGAATGCCATGAGCAGATTTTACAGCGCCTGCGCACGCTGGGATATGAATGGGTGGCGATGGATCTCGGCGGTTACCAAAGCGGCAGCCTGAACCGCATTCTGGTCAGGGAAATACAGAGTCCCTGAGGCTTGGCGGGCGGCATGGCGCCCGGTTTGTCCCGCCCTACAGCGCCGAAATGGTTTTACCGGCCCGATCGCCCGCTTGTTCAATCAGCGAATTGACCGCGGTGTCAAAATGCTCGGCCATGGCCCGTTTGGCGTTTTCGGCGTCGCGGGCGCACACGAAGTCGCAAATCTTCTGGTGCAGCGCCACGATGCGCTGCTCATATTGCCGATGCTCCTTCTGCGCCTCCAGACCGTCGTAGACCGACTGTTTCAACTGCGCGTGCAGCGCCTGCAGCAAAATGATAAACAGCGGATTTTTCGAGGCCTGGGACAGGATCAAATGGAAATGAATATCGTGCTCGACAAAGTCCTCGGTATTGTGGAAGGTGTCGCGAATCAGCTTCATTTCCTGTTGCAGCAGGGCGAAATCCGCCTCGGTGCCGTTTTGCGCCGCCAGCTCGGCGCAGCCGATTTCCAGCCAGCGCCGCACCGAGAGGATCTGTGATGAGGTCACCTGCTCGGTGGCCGAGGCGAACCCCAGGATCAACTGCAATACGCTGGCGTCGAAATGCTTGATGCGCGGCACCTTGCCGCTTTTGATTTCCAGCACGCCCAGCGCCGACAGCGAGCGGTAGGACTCGCGCACCACCCCGCGGCTGACGCCCAGATCCTGGATGATCTGCATCTCGCTCGGCACCGCCATGCCCGGGGTCAGGTTTTCCCGCGGAATCAGCTCCAGGATATATTTTTGCACCTGGGCGGACAGCGTTTGATGTTCAAGAGGCATTTTTATCGTCATAGCGTTTCCATTCCCTCTGGCGTGAACGGACTACATCCAGCCATTCAGTCCGGTGAAGACATGCCGGCAACCCGCGGAGATAGCCAGCGTCTCGTCATTACCGGCGTTAACAGGGCGTATTGTCCAGCAAATAACAATTAAAGACCAGACGCAGCGTTTGCCTTATGGCGGCTTTGCCGGCGCATGTTATCTAAAAGTGTGATCCTATTATCAAATATGTTAATGATCCTGTAAACCTGTTTGACAGGTTTAGCGGGTAATTATACTCTCCTCTGAAGCGTTAAGTTGCCTTTTTTTTGCCAGGGGCCCTCCCTGCCGACAACCTAATAGGATGATAAATATGTGGAAAAACGATAAAGAGCTGTTTGGGCTGATGCGCGGCACACTTTTTACCGCCGTGGTGGGGGACATCATGGATACCCTGGGTTATCTGCATCAGTTTGTCTCGCCGGCGATCAAACCGCTGCGCCCGGATATGGTGGTGGCGGGGCGGGCCATGCCGGTGCTGGAGGCGGACGTCTATGAAATGCGCTCAAGCTCCGGGCGCACCTCGGTGGGGGAACAGCCGTTCGGCATCATGTTCGAGGCGCTGGATTCCCTGCAGGAAGACGAGGTGTACATCACCACCGGCAGTTCGCTGCGCTACGCTTTATGGGGCGGTTTAATGTCGACCCGCGCCATGCACTTGCGCGCCGCCGGCGCGGTGCTGGATGGTTTCGTGCGCGACTCGGGCGAAATCCTGTCGCTGGGGTTTCCCACCTTTTCCCATGGCACCTACGCGCAGGATCAGGGACCGCGCGGCAAGGTGATCGATTACCGCGCGCCGATCGAATTCCATGGCGTGCGGGTAAATCCGGGGGATATTGTCTACGGCGATCGCGACGGCCTGCTGATTATCCCGCAGGACATCGAACAGGAGGTGATCGGCCGGGCGCTGGAAAAAGTCGCCACCGAAAGCGATGTGCGCCGGGCGATAAGCGATGGCATGAGCACCGTCGAGGCGTTTGAGAAATTCGGCGTGATGTAAGGCGATTGCCCGGGCAGGCCCGACCTGCCGGGAAATTTAACAGTATGCCGGAGACAACGTATTTCCGGCGGCGCGGAGACCAGGCAATGTTTAAAAGACATTATTCAAAAATCATCTTTTTATTGTTCATCGCGGGCATCGTTAACTATCTCGACCGCGCGGCGTTCTCCGTCGCCATGCCCTATATCAAAGATCACCTGCACCTGTCCCCCACCGAAGTGGGCGTTATGCTCAGCAGCTTTTTTTTCGGTTATGCCCTGTTTAATTTTGTCGGCGGCCATTTATCGGATATCTACGGCCCGAAAAAAGTGTTCGCCATCGCCATGGTGTCATGGTCGCTGTTTTGCGGGCTGACCGGCCTGGCGTTCGGCTACACCATGCTGTTTATGGTCCGGCTGCTGTTTGGCATGAGCGAAGGGCCGATCAGCACCACCATCAATAAAGCCATCACCCATTGGGTACCGTTAAGCCGCCGTTCCCGCGCGGTCGGCATCGCCAACGCCGGCAATCCGCTGGGCGGCGCCATCGCCGGGCCGATCGTCGGTTTTATCGCGGTGATGTGGAACTGGCGCATCTCCTTTATCATCCTGATGTCGCTGGGGTTTATCTGGACCTTTTTCTGGCTGCGTTCCTTTACCGATAGGCCGCATGACAACCCCCACGTATCGGCGGCGGAGATCGCGGAATATGACGAGGGCCAAAAAGCGGCGCCCGCCGCGCACGCCGGCCGGCAGAAACTGCCGCTGCGGTTCTACCTTGGCCAGCCGATTGTGCTGTTTACCGGACTGGCGTTTTTTGCCATCAACTACATTCTTTATTTCTTCCTGACCTGGTTTCCCAGCTATTTATCGATGGCCAAGGGACTGGATATCAAGGAAATCAGCATTGCCTCGGCTATCCCGTGGCTGCTCGGCAGCATCGGTATCGCCATTGGCGGCGCCGCCTCCGACTGGGTGTTTCGCAAAACCAAGAATTTATTGTTCTCGCGTAAATTGATGCTGGCGGGCGGGCTGGTCCTTTCCTCGATATGCATCAGCCTCGCCGGCAGCGTCTCGTCGGTGAGCGGCGCGGTGATCATGATGGCGCTGGGGATCTTTTTTATGTATCTCGCGGCGGCGGCGCCCTGGTCGCTGATTTCCGAGCATATCGCGGCGGATAAAGTCGGCGGCGTGGGGGGATTTGTCCACCTGTTGGCCAATACCTCGGGCATGATTGCGCCCATCCTGACCGGAGTGATTGTCCAATATACCGGCAGCTTTATCGCCGCCTTTATTCTGGCCGGGCTGGTGGGCGTTATCGGCGCCGCGGGCGTGGTGGTGTTCGTCCGACCGATCAAACCCGCGGGCGATGCCGGCGTGGCCGGCCGCGACCTGATAAAAACCCTATCCAAATAATACCGGGGGTTGTTGATGAAAGCTTTAGTGATTGATACCGAAAGCCGCACCCGCTTTACCGAATTGACGCCGCCCGAATGCCGGGCGGACGAAGTGTTGATTAATGTGCGGCGCGTGGGATTGTGCGGCTCCGATTTAAATACCTGGCGGGGGTTTAACCCTTTGGCGGTCTATCCCTGCATTCCCGGCCACGAGATTGGCGGCGTGGTCGCCGCGGTGGGGAGCGGCGTGCGCGCCGTCGCGCCCGGCGACCGGGTGGTGGCGTTGCCCTGTACCGAATGCGGCGTGTGCAGCGCCTGCCTGAACGGCCGGCCGAACGCCTGCAAGGATAACCAGACGCTGGGCGTCCAGCGCCAGGGCGCCATGACGCCGATGGTGGCGCTGCCGGCGCATAAGGTGCTGGTCGCCAATGAGCTGGGCTATGACGAACTGGCCCTGGTGGAGCCGCTGTCGGTGGGGCTGCATGCCGCCAGGCGGGCGCAAATCAATGTCGGTGAATGGGTGGCGGTGATCGGCTGCGGCGTCATCGGCCTGGGCGCCATCGCCGCCGCCGCCGCGATGGGCGGCCGGGTGGTGGCCATCGATATCGACCGGCGCAAGCGGGAAGTGGCGGGCGCGTGCGGCGCCGAGCGGTTTTATGACAACCGCGAGACCGATATCGCCGCCGCGCTCGGCGAACTGGACCAGGGACGGGGGCCGGCGGTAGTGATTGAAGCGGTGGGATTAAGCGCCACCATTGAACAGGCGATTGAGCTGGTGGCGTTTACCGGACGCGTGGTGTATGTCGGGTACGCCAAGAAGCCGGTCAGCTACGACAGCGCGCGCTTTCTGCTCAAGGAGTTGGATATCAGGGGTTCGCGCAACGCCACCGTGGCCGATTTCCGCGCGGTGCTGGCGCTGATGGCGCTGCGGCGCTATCCGGTTGAGTTGATTATCTCCGGCCATTATCCGCTCGGGCAGGCGGATCGGGCCTTTGCCGACTGGGCCGCCGACCCCGGCGCCTACACCAAAATCATGATTGACGTTTGACATCCGGGCGGGAGCACCTGTTATGACGATTCAAAATGCATTTTCACTGGCGGGAAAAACCGCGCTTATCACCGGCGGCGCCAGCGGCCTGGGCTACGCCATGGCGCAGTGTATGGTCGCCGCCGGGGCGCGGGTGATCATCGCCGGGCGCAATGGCGAGGCCGGGGCGCGGGCGGTGGGCGAGCTTGGCCCAAACGCCGCGTGGTCGGCGTTTGATATCGGCGACACGGAAAAGACCCAATCCTGGGTGGACGACCTGTTAACGCGGTATGGCCACATCGATATCCTGGTCAACAACGCCGGCAACCACTGTAAAAAACCCATTGAAGAAATGACGGTGGGTGATTTTACCGCGGTGCTGGATGTGCACGTGGTCGGCGCCTTTGCGCTCACCAAGGCGCTGGCGCCGCAGATGAAGCGGCTCGGCAATGCCAGCGTGCTGTTTATCGCCTCCATGACCTCGTTTCTCGGCCAGCCCAACGTCAGCGGCTACGCGGCGGCCAAGTCCGCCTACCTGGGACTGATCCATGGCCTGGCCACCGAACTGTCCGGGGCGGGAATCCGCGTCAACGGCATTGCGCCGGGCTGGATTGACACGCCCATGCTGCGCAAGGCCATCGAAGGGGATGACGAGCGGAAAAATAAAATTCTCGGCCGCACGCCGATGAAAAAATTCGGCAAGCCGGCGGATATCGGCTGGGCGGCAACCTACCTGGTTTCCGAGGCGGCCGCGTTTGTCAACGGCCATGTGCTGGTGGTGGACGGCGGCGCGTTAATCGGTTTTTGATATTGCTAATCCGGGCCTTGCAGGCCCGTTACAGGAATCTTGCCATGACAAAACGGGCATTGTTGTTGAACCCGCGCGATAACTGCGTGGTGGCGTTGACCGATATTCTGCCGGGCGATCGGGTCAGTTATGAGCAGGGGGAATTTATCGCCCTGCACAACGTCACGCTTGGGCACAAACTCGCCATCGGCGCCATGGACACCGGCGCGCAGGTCATCAAGTACGGCGCGATAATCGGCTCGGCCACGCAGCCGATTGCCCAGGGAGGGCATATCCATACCCACAATCTGAAGAGTAACTATATCGAAGGCTATCACCATGATGATGCCGGTTATTCCGCCACCGGGGAGCACGCATAATGCAAGGCTATATCAGGCCGGACGGTAAAGTCGGCATCCGTAATTCGGTACAGGTGATTTTTATGGTGGAGTGCGCCAGCCATGTGGCGAAGCATATCGCCGAGTCATTCCAGCGTCCGGACGTGCAGTATTTTGGTTTTTCCGGCTGTTATCCCACCGACTATGGTTATCGGCTGGTGCGCAACCTGGCGACCCATGTCAACGTCGGCGCGGTGCTGATCGTTTCGCTGGGGTGCGAAAACTTCGATCGCGACCGCCTGGCGCAGGATGTGCTGGCCAGCGGTCGCCCCTGCCATAAACTGGTGATCCAGGAAAACGGCGGCACCACGCAGAGCATCGCGCGCGGCAAGGCGCTGGTGGCGGCGATGCTTGAGGAGATTGCTGTGGTGGCGCAACGGGAAATTACCTTTAGCGATTTGATTATCGGCACTATCTGCGGCGGCTCCGACGGCACCAGCGGCATTACCGGCAACCCGGCGGTGGGCCGCGCCTTTGACCAGTTGTTGTCCCAGGGCGCCATCTGCATGTTTGAGGAAAGCGGCGAGCTTATCGGCTGCGAGGATCATATGATGGCCAGGGCGGAGACTCCCCTGGCGCGTGAACAGATCGACCTGGCGATGCAAAAAGCCAAACGCTATTACTCCATCATGGGGCTGGGCAGCTTTTCCAACGGCAACGCCGTGGGCGGATTGACCACCCAGGAGGAAAAATCCCTGGGGGCCTATACCAAGTCCGGCGACAGTCCGATCGCCGGGGTGATCCTGCCGACGGAAATTCCCACCCGTTCCGGGCTGTATTTAATGGACGTGGTGCCGGACGGCGAACCGCGCTTCGGTTATCCCAATATCAACGATACCTCGGAAATCATCGAACTTATCGCCACCGGGTGCCATGTGGTGTTATTCACGACAGGCCGGGGATCGGTGGTGGGATCGGTGATTTCGCCGATTGTGAAAATCTGCAATAACCCACAGACCTACCGCAATCTCAGCGAGGATATGGACGTCAACGCCGGACGCATCATCAGCGACGGCGCTACCCTTGCCGATGTGGCGGAGGATATTTTGCAGTGCATCCGCGCGGTGGCCGGCCAGGAGCTGAGCTGCGCCGAAAAGCTGGGGCACAGCGAATTTGTCCTGACCTACAAAGCCTTTGATTATGAAAAAAGCGGCTGCCGCATTGCCTGAGCGAGCCGACGCCTATGCCCATATCCGTTCAATGGGCATAGGTTACCCCTCCACTAAAAATGATCATTGCGCATGCGAGGGGTCGTGAGCCCGATCGCTTCACGCTATCTCCCGTCATCTCTAGTATATCTCCCCTCCACGGATAGGCATGATGGCGTTCACGCCGGTTGTGCATAATCTAGCCGTTATATCATTTGTTGAAGATTCCGGCTGTTTTAATGGTTACCGCTGTTTTCTGAAAACAGCGCTGAGCATAATATTTAATTAATGATTTATTATTCCAGGTTATTTATTTGATGATTTTATACACGGCCGCGCCCTAGGGTTACGCGCGTTAAATAATATAGGGTTTTCACCGGCTGGTTACCCTGCAAGTACGGCGGTTCCAAGGGGGCCGCCTACGGTGCCGACCAGCCGGCCACGGGCTGAAACCGTCGCTTGGGTGTCCGTCAAAAATGCCATCGGCAGTGACGTTTCGACACCCGCGGCATCCCCCGAGTGTCGCGGGCCGTAACCCTGGCGATGCGGCGGTAAAGCGGCGCCCGGCGCTTAATGACGCGCTTCGCCCGGTCGCAGGTAAATGAACCAATAGGTCAATCCCACCAGCAGGCCGCCGCCGATAATATTGCCGATGGTCACCGGTATCAGGTTATCCACGATAAAGTTACCCATCGTCAGCGAAGCGAACTGATCCGGGCTGGCGTGGGCGGCCAGCCAGAATGCCGGCGGGGCGAAGTCGCGGATAAGGACGGCCAGGGGGATCAGGAACATATTGGCGATGCTATGCTCAAAACCGCTGGCGACAAACATGCCGATGGGCAGCAGCATGGCGAAGATTTTATCGCTGAGCGAATGGCCCGAGTAGCTCAGCCACACCGCCAGGCACACCATCAGGTTGGCCAGGATCCCCAGGCAGACCGCCTCGATAAAGGTATGATGCATCTTATGATCGGCGGTTTGCAGCACGTTTAGCCCCCAGCCGCCGCCGCCCGCCATATACTGGCCGGCGAACCAGATCAGCGCCACGAAAAACAGCGCCCCCGCCAGGTTGCCAAGATAGACGTTAAGCCAGTTCAGGCTTAATTGCCGCCAGGTGATTTTGCCGCTGGCCTTGGCCACCACCGTCAGCACCGTCGAGGTAAACAGGTCGGCGCCGCACACCACCACCAGGATAAGCCCCAGCGAAAAGCATATGCCGCCCACCAGTTTGGTCAGGCCGCCCGCCGGCCCCGGGCCGGCGGTGACGGTAATATAAAAAGCGAAGGCAATGGAGATAAACATACCGGCGGTCATGGCCAGGAAAAAGGTCATCTCCGGTTTTTTCATGGTCTTATAGACGCCGGCCTGCTCGGCCATTTTGGCCATTTCCGCGGGAAGGCGCAAATCGAAATAATTTTCACTATTCATAATGACTCCCGGTTATTTTTGCAATAATTGCTTGTTATTTACCGTCAGTGCGCATGCTTATAGGGATAAAAAAGAGGGTCGGCAGGGTTGATGCATTTCCCATACCAGAGTTGATTAATGATAAGATGGTCAACAAAGAGGGAGGGTTAATCCAGGGTATTGAGTGACAAGGAAAAATGTAAAAGAGAACTATTCACATTGCGACGGAAATAATCGGCGGCCGGCGTGTAATATAAAGCGTAATATAATTATGTATATAACGAAAGCGCTGGATTTTAACGTTATCCGGCGCCGCTGAGAAAAGAATAAAATCAAATACCGCATCAGATCAAATTAATGAACCGCGTGAATACTTTTTCCCGCCGCTCTCCTCTAAAATGCATCCTAGGAATTAATGTGAATAGCGCGAAGCAAGCCTGATGCTGAAAACGTCGAATGATACTGAACATAGCGGGTTATGGCAGGATGCAATCATCCGGCTCTCGCAGCAGCTTTTTTTCCAGCGCGACGCCGAGTCCCTGCTGGCCGCGTTGCTGCCGCTGCCAATCCCTTGCCAGTACATTGATTTGCAGCTTTCGCTGCCCAAACGGCAGCTGAGTTGCGATAAGAACGGCGCGCGCGCCGCGCCTGCGTCCTGTCCTGGCGAGCCCTTGCCGGAACACCACAGTAGCTGTGCATTGCCGGTGTCCTCTCCCCGCAGACAATTCGGCGAGGTGATATTTACCCGCGCCGACGGCTTTCATTACAGCCGGGAGGAACGGGCTTTTTTGCGCCGTCTGGCGCAACTGCTGGCGCTGGCGCTGGAGAACCTCGCCGTCCATGAAACCCTGCGCCAGGAAAACGACAGGCTTCGCCATGAGCGCGACCATCACCGCATCCTGGTGGATGTGACCAATTCGGTGCTCGCCTGCCTGGATATGGATTCGCTGGCCGCGGAAGTGTCGAAGGAGATACACCGTTTTTTCGGCATCGACTATATCAGCCTGGCGCTGTGCGAAGGCAGCGGCGAAAACGCCTGGCTTAACGTCTACCTGACCCGCTATATGGCGGGTAAACCGATGCGCCGCGAGCAAAAACGCGTGCCGATGGCGGCCAGCCGCCTGGCGGCGCGGGTGCTGGCGGAGTGCCGTCCGCTGCTGGTGAATCTGCGCGACGCGCCGCGGATTGGCGATGAAGATCCCCATTTGGCGGCAATGCTGGACGACGGGCTGCATACCTTGTGCCTGCTGCCGCTGGTGTTCGGGCGCAAACCGCTCGGCATCCTGAAACTGGCGCTGTGCAGCAGCGAAACCTTCAGCGAGGACAATCTGCGCCTGCTCGGCCAGGTCAGCGCCCGTATCGCCATCGCGGTGGACAACGCCCGTTCTTATGATGAGATTTCCCGGTTAAAAGATAACCTGGAACATGAAAACATCTGGCTGAACGAGCAGATACACAATAGCGGCAGCTTTGGCGAAATTATCTGGCAAAGCGCGGCGATGAGCGCGCTGCTTGAGCAGGTGGAGATGGTGGCGGACAGCGACAGCACGGTGCTGATCCTGGGTGAAACCGGCACCGGCAAGGAGCTGATAGCCCGCGCCATCCACGACCACAGCGCGCGCAGCGGCAAACGCATGGTGAAAATGAACTGCGCCGCCGTCCCTTCCGGCCTGTTGGAAAGCGATTTGTTCGGCCACGAAAAGGGCGCCTTTACCGGCGCCACCACCACTCGCCAGGGGCGTTTTGAACTGGCGGAGGGCGGTACGCTGTTTCTTGATGAAGTGGGAGACATGCCTCTGGAGCTGCAGCCCAAGCTGCTGCGGGTCTTGCAGGAACGGGAAATCGAGCGGCTTGGCGGCAGCAGGGTTATCCCGGTGAACGTGCGGCTGATCGCCGCCACCAATCGCGACCTGAAGCATATGGTGGCGGACCGTGAATACCGCAGCGATCTGTACTACCGGCTGAACGTCTTTCCTATCATCATCCCGCCGCTGCGCGAACGGCCGGAGGATATACCGCTGCTGGCCAAATTCTTTACCCAAAAAATCTCCCGGCGCATGAATCGCGCCATCGACAGCATTCCCGCCGACACCCTGCGCCAGCTCAGCCAGTTACCCTGGCCGGGCAATGTGCGAGAGCTGGAAAATGTCATCGAGCGGGCGGTGATACTCACCCGCGGCAACACGCTGAACCTGCGCCTTGATGAGTTGCAGCACGCCGCGCCGATGCCCGAGGCGGCCGCGCCCGTCACGGTGTCTCGGAAAAGGCTCGACGCCGCGCCGCCGGAAAACGACGAGGTGGAACGGACGCGGATCATCCAGGCGCTGCGCGAAGCCAATGGTATCGTGGCGGGACCGCGCGGCGCGGCGTTCAAGCTCGGGGTCAAGCGCACCACGCTGCTGTCGCGCATGCAGCGCCTCGGGATTTCACCTCAGGAGTGGTAGCCCGCCTCGTTGCCGGACCCGCCATGCCCGGCGGGTGAAAAGCCGGTTTGCGTCCGGCTGTTTTTGATGACGCCATTACCGGCTATCGGGGTGATACCGGCTGGCGCGGGTTGGGTCGGCGGGCGTTTTGCTGGCGGGGCAGGGTTATGCCTGGGCGAGGGTGGTTTTGCTTTTATGATAGGTCGGGGAGGGGTTGGTTGGTGGCTTTGCTTTTATGGTAGGTCGGGAAGGGTTTGTTGTTGATTTCGATTTTATGGTAGGCCGGGGAGGGGTGTGTTGTTGGTTTTGCTTTTATGGTAGGTCGGAGAGGGTTTCGCTTGCCATGCGTTGGGGGGTATAGGTATTGCCGGGTGCCGGCAAGCGACCAGAAGGGGCGCCCGCGCGCCCCTTCTGGACTTCCCCGCGTCCGGCAGGTCGTGCGCCGCTGCGCGGTCCCCGGCAGCGCTTCATCCCGGCTGTTGGACCGCCCGGCATGCGTTCCAGACGCAAGCCGGGCTTTCGCCGCTCCCGGCGGCTCATCCAGCCGCGATGCGCGCTGCCGGCGCACTCTATGCCGGCAACAAGGTCAACACCAACGTCTGGAGGAGGGTGCGTTTTTGTTGGATTTTTAGCGTATGCACTTACCGGGCAAAAGATCGGCGTGAATCATTGGCTAACGGCTCATGAGTCATGATTAATGACTTATGACTAACGGCTCATGGCTCATGATTATGGCTAATGGCTAATGGCACATGGCTAACGGCTAATGGCTCATGATTAATGGCTCATGGCTCATGGCTATATGCTGAGTGGTAATGCTAAGTCTTGAGCCTTGAGCCTTGAGTAGTGAATGTTGATGTTTCCCAGGTAAAACCTGATATTCCGCTGTGCCATAATGATGAGCAGCATCTAAATTGCGTGCTCACTCTGATAAACAGCAGCGACGCTATTGTCCCCACAACAACCTGACTGACCGCGACATAGGTCCCGGCATAGAGCGCGCTGACGACGTCTGTGGCCCCGGCATGAGCCGCCGGGAGCGGCGAAAGGCCCGGTAGCGCCGGGAGCGCTAACTGTTGTGGCTTAATGATTTTGGACACCGATTGAGGTTATATTGAGATAACTTTAGGAGGTGTTTCTATGGTTGCTAATCGTTCTTTCTCTCCTGATTTTAAGCGCGAGGCCGCGAGTCTGGTGCTTGATCAACGCTATTC
>NZ_DASWOM010000074.1:0-21552 GCF_036398755.1 Acerihabitans sp.
TCCCGACTTTTGGACCGCACGGGACGCGCTCCCGGCGCGACCCTTAGCTTGAGCCGCTCCCGGCGGCTCATCCAGCCGGGCTTTGTGCCGCCAGCGCACTCTATGCCGGGACAACGTCAACACCATCGTCTGCAACCCAAAAGCCGTCTTTATGTTATGGCAATATTTGAATGCCGGAAATTTGAATGCCGGGATTTGAATGCTGGAAATTTGAACGCCGGGATTTGAATGCTGGAAATTTGAACGCCGTGGATAAGGTAGCGGCCTTGGGGCCGGCATGGAGCGCGCTGACGGCGCCGGTTCCGCCGGCACGAGCCGCAGGACGCGGCGAGAGGCCCGTTCGCGCCGGGAGCGCGTACGGGACGGTGCCAAAGGCGGAAACCGGCGCCGGAAGGCACCGCTTGCGGCGTGCGATCTGCCGGGAGCGCGGGGTCAAGGGGATGGCGCGACTGCCATCCCCTTGTCGCTTGCCGGCACCCGGCATAACATAAAAATGGCCAGTAGCTGGCAAGCGAAATTGTCGCCTAGCGCTCAAATAACATCCACCAAGCAAAATCCTCGCCACGCGCCCAGACACCCCACCAGCAAGCAAAATCCTCGCCACGCGCTCACAGCCCCCACTCGCCAAACAAACGCCCCGCCGCGCCGTCGGCGATAAACACGTAAAACGGAGTGTGCGGCGATGCGATGGAAAAATAAAACGGCCCCGGATACCCAGGGCCGATAAAGGAAACGGCGAACAAGCGTTGCGGGCTTAGTTCAGTCCCTGGCTGCGCAGGTAATCTTCATAGTTACCGCTGAAATCGATCGCTTTTTCCGGCGTCAATTCCAGGATGCGCGTCGCCAGCGAGCTGACGAACTCGCGGTCGTGCGAGACAAAAACCAGCGTCCCCTGGTACAGCTCCAGCGCCGAGTTCAGCGACTCGATGGACTCCATATCCAGATGGTTAGTCGGTTCGTCCATCAGCAGGATATTGGGTTTCTCCATCATCAGCTTGCCGAACATCATGCGGCCCTTTTCGCCGCCGGATAATACGCTGACCGGCTTATTGATATCGTCCTGGCTGAACAGCAAACGGCCAAGAATGCTGCGCACCGCCTGTTCGTCGTCGCTGGGTTGCTTCCACTGGCTCATCCAGTCAAACACGTTAATATTTTCGGTGAACTCGCTGGAATGATCCTGGGCGTAATAACCGATACTGACGTTTTCGGACCATTTGATGGTGCCGCCCACCGGCGGCAGTTCGCCCACCAGGCTTTTCAGCAAAGTGGTCTTGCCGATACCGTTGGGACCGAGCACCGCCATCTTCTCGCCCACCTCCAGCATCAGATTTATTTTACTGAACAGAGGCGGCTGGCCGTCATAACCCTGGGTCAATTGCTGCACTTCCAGGGCGTTGCGGAATAATTTTTTATCCTGTTCAAAGCGGATAAACGGATTCTGGCGGCTGGAGGCTTTTACCTCGTCCAATTTTATCTTTTCAATCTGGCGGGCGCGGGATGTCGCCTGGCGCGATTTGGACGCATTGGCGCTAAAGCGGCTGACGAAGGACTGCAATTCGGCAATCTGCGCCTTTTTCTTGGCGTTGCCGGACATCAGCTGTTCGCGCGCCTGGGTAGAGGCGGTCATATAATCGTCGTAGTTGCCCGGGTAGATGCGCAGTTCGCCGTAATCCAGATCCGCCATATGGGTACAGACCATATTCAGGAAATGCCGGTCATGGGAGATAATCACCATGGTGCTGTTGCGCTCGTTCAATACCTGTTCCAGCCAGCGGATGGTATTGATATCCAGGTTATTGGTCGGTTCGTCCAGCAGCAGGATCTCCGGATTGGCGAACAGCGCCTGCGCCAGCAGCACGCGCAGTTTCCAGCCCGGCGCCACTTCGCTCATCGGGCCGTAATGCTGCTCCAGGGGAATACCGACGCCCAACAGGAGTTCGCCCGCGCGCGCCTCGGCGGTATAGCCGTCCATTTCTCCGTACAGAACTTCCAGATCGGCGACCCGATAGCCCTGTTGCTCGCTCATCTCGGCCATGGCGTAAATGGCGTCGCGCTCCTCTTTTACCGCCCACAGCTCGGCATGGCCCATGATGACGGTATCAAGCACAGTATATTGTTCAAATGCGAACTGATCCTGGCGCAGCTTGCCCAGACGTTCATTGGGATCGAGGCTGACATGGCCGCCGCTGGGCACTAAATCGTCCCCGAGGATTTTCATCAGGGTGGATTTACCGCAGCCGTTGGCGCCAATCAGGCCGTAGCGATTGCCGCCGCCGAATTTAACGGAAATATTTTCGAATAGCGGTTTGCTACCGAATTGCATGGTGATGTTGTTACAGATTAGCAAAAGGAGGTACTCTTCATTAAAAACGTGACATTGTCCACATTATGCCACAGTCCGCTGCTAAAATGCTCTCTCTGTATGCACGCAAGATTGTAAGGATAAAAAGTCCGGCTCTGCCCAGGGCCGTCAGGCGGCATAGCGCCGCCGCCGATGTTCGATGTTGAGAGGATATCCCGCGGCGCCGGCGGTTCTGATGCCTGCCTGTTGCGCATTCACCCAGTGGGTTTCGGCGGGGTTATTTTGTATATTGTCATGCCGGCGTCATCAATAAGTATTAATTCCGTCACAGAGTCAGGGTATAAACGATATAGGCCAATCAGGGAATATACAGGCCTGGCCATCCGCCGGCGTGATCGAGATAATCGAGCCATCGATAAGATTAAATACTGTGCCGGCCCAAAAACGACGCCAGGAATATTCAGAAAATTCATATAATCACAATAAATACAAATGTGATAATAATTACTTTACTTATATATTTATCCTGGGCCGGAAATAAGGCAAGCATGTAATAAAACGCGGCCGGCTCGTCACAAAGATTTACCCGCGGTTTCACGCCGAAGGGGTTAGCCGAACCGGATAAGGTTTTGGTGAGGGCGTAAAGGCAAGGGAACGGGCAAATAAAAAAAAAGCATGGCTGAAACGCTCAGCCATGCCTATCATCTTACCGCCGGACGGGTTAACCGGTAAAAACCGGCGACGTCCGGCCGCAGGGGGAAATCAGAAGCGGTAGCCGACGCCCGCGATCCAGGTGCCAACGTCTACGCTGCGGATGCGGCTTTGTTCGTAGGAAACGTCAAGCGCGACGTTTTCCATCGGGTTGAACTGCAAGCCCGCGCCGTAAGCCACGCCAACGTCGCTGGTGCGGTTGGTGTTGCTGCCGTCCTGCGCGTTGTTAGTGAATTGGCCAACGCCCATACCCACGACGCCATATACGCTGGACCAGTCGTTGATACGGAATGCCGGACCGGCGGTGATGCCATAGTACTGGCCTTTCTTGTAGTCACCCTGTTCAGCCCGGTTTTTTTCCAGGTAGGTGAAAGAGCTAATCATGCTCCAAGGCGAGGTATCGTCCATTTCGTAACGGTACTTCAGGTTAAAACCCGATGCCTTGTTGATGACGCCCTGCATATCACCCTGGGCATAACCCGCGGTAACGGTGCTTTCGCCCGCCGTTGCCGAACCTGCCGTTACTGCCAGTACACAAGCTAACGCTGAAAGACATGCAATTTTGTTCATAACCACCTCAAATGTGAATTTACGTCCTAACCATGAAAATATAACAAAAAGTAGCACGAAACTCTGCTTAATAAATGTTGTCCAAGTAAACGTATCGTGTAACATAAGTTTTCAAGGCTATCTATCCTATTCATTTTACTTATGTTTTGTGCTTTGTGTCACATATCGTACTTTACGTATCCTTACAACATATCCAGATTAATCCGAATGGAATGACTAAAAAATAGACCACGAAACCGAAATGCGCCTGATTTTTTTTTCATAAGACATGTCGCTGCTCTCATATTATCTGCTTATAAAAACCGCTTGTAATATTTAATTAGGTTCTTTCGGCACTATCACGACAATATGGAACACTAAATGCATCCCCTTTTGCAGCCGTTCCGCTTGATTTTTAATGCGGGCCGCCTGCGGCTCTGTGCTGAGCCACATAATTTTTGCTATAATAATTATTAGAGGCATTAATTTAAATGAAAACCATTTGTATTACCAATGCGCAACAACATGCTGCTGTTGTGAAACTGTCGGATTACAATGGCCGATGTCTTTTATCCTGATAAGCTGTTTAATGCGTTCAGCGGTGGCGACACTGAAAGGTATCGGCGATATGAGCGATAGGATGCAGGATTGCGAAACGCTGTTATACTTTATGCCTGAACGAAATTAATAATGATCAATTAAGAGGATGATTAATGATGAGTACCGCTAAACTGGTTAAAACGAAATCTTCCGAACTCATTTATACGCGTAACGATCTTGAAGAGTCAGTAAAGCTCTCCAGTATCGCGCTGCTTAACCGCCTGGTCATCGAGTATGTCGACCTGGCGCTTATCACCAAGCAAGCCCACTGGAACATGCGTGGCGCGAATTTTATCGCGGTACACGAGATGCTGGATGGTTTTCGCACCGTGATTCAGGATCATCAGGATACCATTGCCGAACGTGTGGTCCAACTGGGCGGCGTCGCCTTGGGCACCGTGCAGGTGACCAACGACAAAACTCCGCTGACCAGCTATCCGACCAATATCCATAGCGTTCAGGATCATCTGAAAGCCCTGGCGGACCGTTATGGCGTGGTGGCGAACGATACCCGCAAGGCTATTTCCGAAGCGGAAGACGACGAAGATACCGCTGATATCTTTACCGCCGCCTCGCGCGATCTGGATAAATTCCTGTGGTTTATCGAATCCAATATCGAATAATGCCTGAGCGCCGCCGGCTGACCCGCGCGCGCAAGAGCATGAATACCGGAACAAGCGGTAATAAGCAGTAAAGCATAAACACACAATGTAATAAAAAGCTGGCGGCGCAGGTTGCCGGCTTTTTGGTTTTTACCTCGTCTTAGCGGACCGGCTCAACGGGAGGACCCATTCCATGGCAAGCGGCTGGGCGCCGGAAGGCGCCGTACAAGATCAAATCGACTCCACCATCAACGACGCCGTGCAACGGGCGCGCCGTTCCCTGCTGAAAGGGGAAAGCGCGGAGCATTGCCAGGAGTGCGGCGAACCTATAGCGCAGGCGCGGCGCGAGGCGTTGCCGGGGGTGCGGCTCTGCGTGCAATGCCAGTCCGCGCAGGATAAAAAACAACAGGCCCACGGCGGTTATAACCGTCGGGGCAGTAAAGACAGCCAGTTGCGCTAAGCGCCCACCCCGAATCACCCTTCCGACGCGCGCCGCCGGCGATTGCCGTCGCCATAAACCTTGATGTGGTTGGAGAAACCATGAGTTCATCATCCGTTCATTATTATGAGCCGCGCCATGGGCACGGTTTGCCGCACGATCCGTTCAATGCCATTATCGGTCCGCGCCCCATCGGCTGGATTGCCTCGGTCAATTTGCAAGGGCAGCGCAACCTGGCGCCGTATAGCTTTTTCAACGGCTTTAACTACCATCCGCCGATTATCGGTTTTTGCAGCGTCGGCTGGAAGGATAGCGTGGCCAATATTACCGCCACCGGCGAATTTGTCTGGAACCTGGCGACCCGCGAACTGGCCGACGCGATGAATACCAGCTCGGCCTCGCTGCCCGCCGGCCAGGACGAATTCAGCTTTGCCGGTCTGACGCCCATTCAGGGCACGCGCGTTGCCGCGCATCGGGTGGCCGAGAGCCCGGTAAATTTTGAATGCAAGCTCACCCAGTGCGTCCGGCTGCTTGATGCCCAGGGCGGATTGATCGACAGCTGGCTGGTATTGGGCGAAGTGGTCGCGGTACATATCGATAAAAAATTGCTTGATGAGAAGGGCGTGTACCAAACCGCCGCCGCGCATCCCATCCTGCGCGCCGGAGGGCCGAGCGCGTATTATGGTATCTCGGATGAACAGCGCTTTGATAAAATTCGCCCCGACGATCGGCCAAAAGACGGCTAGCCTGTCGCCGAAGGCGAAAGCCGGCGACGGATTTCATGACCGCCCATCAATTTTTTTGATGCTTTATATCAATAATCACGGCTGTAAAATCCAGCCAACAAGCGTAGTATAAGCATCCGATATGATACTATTTACAGCGTGATTATTATGAAACACAGCTTTTTTGCCCGCCTGTTCTTCGCCCCCGCCGTTGTCTTCGCCCTTAGCGCCACAGCCTTTGCGCAACCGACCTACCGGCTGCAGGATATGCCGCGCAATCCGCGCGCGGACAGCGCCTGTATCGGTAAAACCACCGCCACCACCGCCGGCGGCTGCCCGCGTCAGGTTTTGTCACCCGAAAAAAACCAGGCTATCGAAGGCTACAGCCCGGTTTATCATAAAGACTGATCGTCGCGGTTTTCCCTCGCGTCACATTAATACCGCCGGCGAATCGCCTCGGCGAACTCCCGGTACATTTGCTCATCGCCATGCTCATTGGATGCCAGTACCCGCTCGCCGTCGATAACGGTGATGGCGGCGTCGAGAGAAAAATCGGCGGCCGGCTGCGGCCGCGCCAATCCCCGCGCGATGGTTTCCTGCGCCTGACGCCAGGCCTGCGCCACCGTCTGGTTGCAGGCCGCCGCCAGATAGTCTGGATTGAACCCTTCTCCGGTCAGGCTCCTGAGGGTGTCGTCATGGGTGACGCTATTGCCCGGTAGCCAGTAATGGGCGGCGAGGTCAGGCCCGATGGCCGGATTATCCGTCAGGTACCCATCGCGTTTAAGGAAATACTGCCGGGTTTGCTCCACGGCCATCAGCGCCAGCAGATATCCCTGATAGGAACAGGCGGACTCCTGCGACAGCAGATGGGGAATGGCCATCGTCGGCCGCGGGCTGCCCGCGATACCCAGAATGCGCTGTTCTGTTTCCCGCGCCAGCCGCGTAATGGCTTCAGGCGTCAGTTGCTCATCGTCCCATTGATACAGCGTCCATTCAAAGTAGGGTACCAGCAGGATATGCCGCTCGTTAAAGGCGCGCATCGGCTGGCGCGCGGCTATGGCGGCCTGGATCAGCCCATCCGGCGGCGGTTCGCCGTTGCCGTTCAGGGCATAGCGTTTCAGCCAGTCGGCGTCGTCCAGCAGGCTGTCGCAAAACATGGACTGCGTTTCGGCATACGCCATGGAGGTGGGCGGAAACTCTTGGGAAAAACACGGGGCATTCTGGCGGATATTGGCGAAATGCGCCGCATGGCCACCCTCGTGAAACAGGGTGTTGATGCCGCTGATGCCGCTGCCGACCTGATCCGGTTTGGCCAGGCTGGTAAAGTTGATGCGCGCCGCAACCCACTCGCCCTGCTGCCGGAACGGCGGCACCGGCCCATGCATAAAGCCGTTTTCGTATTTGTCCTTACGCACCAGCAGATCGAGCTGCAAACGGGCGCCGTTAAAGCCGATATGCAAACGTTTAAAACTGTCTGCCCAGCGTCCCAGGGATTCGGCAAACGGCAAATAGGGGTCAAGTTGGCGGGTCACGTCGCCGGCGGTGCTGAAGCGGATATTCCAGGGTTCCAGCGCGTCCGCGCCCTTGTCCGCCGCCAGTTGCCGCAGGCTGCGCAAGTTGCCCTCCCGCGTCGCCTGCTCGAAAGGGTCCAGGATGGCAAACAGCTGTTCGGGCGTCATCTGTTCGGTTTTGTTGACCTTGTAGTCAAAATAATTGCGATAACCCATCTGACGGGCGAAGCGGTTGCGCAGGCGCACCAGCGCCGGGAAGCCGTTCTGCAGCAGCCACTGTTCCAGCTCGCGCAGCGCCAGCTGCGAGCTTTGCCGCGCCGCCTCCTCGCGGTTATTGGCCTGGTTGGTCATCAGTTCGCCCAACGAGGCCGGAACCCGCTCGCCTTTATCATTGATATGGGTCAGCGCCAGGGTTTTGCGCCGGGCGTAAAGGTCGTTCTCCGCGGCGATAATATCATCCATCAGGCCCTGCGCCTTGGCATCCTCTATTACATTACAGTCGAAAAAGCGTGCCCAGCCGCGCAGCCCATGCAGGGTGTCGTCACGCTCGCGGCTTTGCGGCGCCCGTTCCAGCGCGCCGATATGGCGGCGGATCTCCCCAGGGCGCGCGGGCGCCGCGATAAATCGTTTATACGCCTGTTCCGCCGCGGCGAATCGGCTGGAGACATCAGCGCCGCCGATGGCCATATAATGTTGCCAGAACAGATCTTCCTTGGTCTGGTGAACCGCCAGGTAATCGCGGTTAAGGGCGTTAAAATACGCCACTGCCTGTTGCATATCGTCTCCCGATAAAATGTCGTTTATTCACCGCCGCCCTGATTCGGGCGACAATGGCTTGATTGTTCCACGCCCCGGGCCGCGGTCAGCCGTGGGGTATCGTCGCATCAACGGCCGTCAGCGCCTGGTCAAACGCGGCGGCCTGGCCGGTGGCAAGTAAAATGGCCGCCAATTGCAGTCGGATGGCCTCAGGCAAGGCAAATTCGCCGCGCAGACAGGCTTCGGTCCAACGGGCGGTGGTCAGCGCGTCGCGCCCGCCCGGCAGGTTTTCCAGCGGCGGCAGCGGATGCGCCAGCGGGTCCAGTAATAATTGCTGTTGCCCCTGATGCAGGGCATAGATTTTAGCCAGCCGCTGCGGATTGGCGTAAGTCTCGCCCTCGGTGCCGTTCATCAATAGGCCGCTGCTGTTGATGGCGTTGAAAAAGGCGGCGATGCGCGTGATATATTCCGGATGCGATACGCTGCACAGGCGCCAGTGCATATGATGATGGAACGGGGTCGCCAGTTTGGCCAGGGTATGGGCGCTGTTGCGTACCCCCATGCGCCAGCGCAACTGTAACTGGGCGTCCAGCGCCGGGCACAGATGGCGGATCGGGATAAACACCGGCGCGCGCGCCAGCACCAGCGCGCCCTGCGCCGACAGCGCGGTGTCATGCCAGGCCACGCCCAATTCACGGAAAATTTCCGCGCTGGTGACCCGACCCGGATCCTCGGTAACGCCGTGTACCACTACCGGCAAGCCGAGGCGCGTCAGCGCCATCGCCAGCAGCGGCGTCAGGTTGGCCTGCTTGCGAGCGCCGTTATAGCTGGGAATAACCACCGGCGGCGGCATATCGGCCGGCGCCTGCAGCGCCATGACCCGTGCCTGCATCGCCTCGTAAAACCCCAGCATCTCCTGTTCGGCCTCGCCTTTGATGCGAAAGGCAATCAACAGCCCGCCGAGTTCCAGCTCCGGTACCTCCCCGGCCAGTATGGCGCGGTAGAGTTCAACGGCCGTTGGCCGGTCCAGGTTGCGGGCATGGTTTTTGCCCCGCCCGACTTCTTTAATCACCTTGCTATAATCCATATCCAATCGTCGCCAACCTCGAGGAAAAGTTCAAAATCTACCGTCCGTCGCCCGCGCGCGGATGTCTCCCTCCACCATACCTTTCCTTAGGGCGCTAATAAAGTACTGTGGGTAAAGAAGTCTGGTGCCCCGGCTGGTGAATATTTGACATTCTTTACAGGTTTTTTAATAACTAAACCAAAAGCGATGTTCTTTTTGAGTGAACTTGTAGATAACGCTCAATGAAGGGTAAATGCCTAGAATGGCCGGTAAATGCGTGATATAAAAAATTCTGTATTTTAAACCGCTCTCTATTATTAGCTATCATCAGGAAAGCATTATGCATATAACTGGCAATAATCCATCAGTATATACAAAAATTACATCATGGACCTCGAGCCAGCTTAAAATCAGGACAAACATATTAACGACCCTGATAAAAAAACTGGCTAATATCAGGAATAATTCCGCTAGAGCTTCAGCAAAAACCATGGAGTGCGAGGAAAATCATGGCGCCGAAGTTGAAACCAGCGATGGCGCGGCCATGCCGTCTTTCCGGGACAGCGGCGGTCCATTGCCCGACCGGGGGTTTATGTCTTTTATGCGCGCCCTCGCCGGTTTTAATGGCAAACGTTATGACCTTGTTTTTGCACAAAAAAATAATACTGACATGACCGAAGGATCGACGCTAAAAAAATACTCCTCTCTGGAAGTATTACATGACCAGCCGGTAGAGCTTGAGGTCTATATTAGCCAAATCGCGAAGGCCGTGGTTAAGGACATGGCATCGGGTTTGTTGAATCGAAAACAAGATAAGCTCGCCTGGCAAATGCAAGAATTCGAGGTTTATCTTCCAGCGCGGATTAATAGAACCATTGATCAGGTCATGACCGCCCGAGGCATGGAAAATAAGCCGATTGATCACACCGCGACGTTTAAACGGGATATTATCCAGCAGGCCATGGCTGAAACGGGTATTTGGCATAAATATGCCCATATCGCCCGCGTCGAAAATGCTTCCGCAACGTCCACCGTGGCGTTGGTAAGGCAGCATATGGATAACCGGCAGATGAATTGCCTGGAACTTATTCAACCTATCGCCGACCGGGTTTATGAAACGCTGTTTAATTGCCCGGGGTATGTGGAACAGGTCACCCAGGCGGCGCGACAAGCCATTGCGCAGAAGCTGGAAAATGAAAGCCATGCCTGAATAGGCGGCCATCGCGCCGCCCGGCGAGGTATCACCCCTTGGCCGCGATATTACCGGACTTGGCCCCGGCCGGCGCGGGCATCGCCGGCTGCTCGATGGGAAAGACCGGCAGCGCCGCCAGCAGGCGCGCGCCATAGGATTTGGTCATAAGGCGCCGGTCATAGATAACGATTTCGCCGGTGCATTCATGGCTGCGGATAAGCCGCCCCACCTGCTGGATCAGGTTAAACGAGGCGCTCGGCAGGCTTTGCACCTCAAACGGGTGCCGCTTCTGGCTCTTCAGCCATTCGCCTTCAGTCAGGATCACCGGACTGTCGATGGGGGGGAAGGCGATTTTATGAATATGCACCTGGGTCAGCAGTTCGCCCTTCAGATCCAGCCCCTCGGCAAAGGACTGAAGACCCATCAATACGCTGGTCTTGCCCTGGTCGACCCGCCGGCGGTGTTCCTCGATTAACCGATAGCGCGGCTGGTCGCCCTGCACCAGCAGTTGCAGCCGCAGATCGGCGACATGGGTCAGGAAAAGCTGCATCGCCCGGTGGCTGGCAAACAGGACCAGCATGCCCCGATGGGCGCCGGCGGCCAGCTGGGCGCGAAAAAACGCGGCCATTTCAGCCAGATGTTCGCCTTCCCGTGCCATCACCGGCTCGTTGCGCATTTGCGGGATCACCAGTTTGCCCTGATGGCGATGGTCGAACGGCGACCCGAGGGCGACAAACCGATCCCCGGCCCGCTCGTCCAATCCCGACAGCTCCTGCAGGCGGGCAAAGCTATTAAGCGAACGCAGGGTGGCCGAGGTCACCACCGCATGGGGGATCTTCGACCAGAGCAGCTTTTCCAACTGATCGCTGACCCGGATGCCGACGCAGTGCAGGAAAAGGTGTGCGCCGCTTTCGGACATTTCACGGGTCAGCCATTTGGAAATCGGCGCATTGGACGCTTTATCGCGCGCCGCCAGCTTCCATAAACGGCTGGTGGTTTCCCAGTAACCCAGAGTGCGGCTGGTGTGCAGCAGCGCCTGGTGCAGGCGCACGATATCCTGCTTGCCGGTCTTCTCGCTCAAATCGTTAAGCAGAAACTCGGTCAGCATACGCAGCGCGTCGGTGAGCTTGAACAACCGCGCGGCCAGCTCGCCCATGGCGGCGGGCAACAGGCCCATTTCAAAACGAAAGTCCCCCGCCACGCTGTCCCTGGGCAGGAACGAGGCGGCCTGTTGTTCAAACAGCGCCGCCAGTTCCTGTATTTCGGCGCAATGGTTCTTCAGACGTTCGGCGCCGCTGAGCAGGGGCGGTTTGGCCGGCTTGAACTGCGCCAGGGTCTGTTCGGTCTGGCGCATAAACAGTTCCAGCTGATGGGCGATGAAACCGGCGGTGATTTCGCCGCTCATCTCCAGCGCATCCCGCGCCACGTCGGGCAAATGATGCCCCTCGTCAAGCACCAGCAGCATATGCTTGGGATTGGGCAGTACCGATTCGCTGTCCAGCGCCGCCATCACCAGCGCATGGTTGGCCACCACCACATCGGCGCTTTCAATTTCCTTGCGGGCGATAAAAAACGGACACTCGCGGAAATAATGGCAATTACGTCCGAGACAGTTCGCTTTATCGGTGCTGAGTTTGCCCCACAGCGCGTCGCCCACCGACTTGGGATAATGATCGCGCAGGCCATCCCAGGCAAAGCGGTCCAGGTCCCGCTGCATATGGCCGCACAACGTGCGTTCTTTACCCTCCGCGGGCGCCATGCCGTCGTCGAGGAACAGCTTCAGGTCGCCCTGGAATACGCTGTCCGCGGCCAATGCCGCCAGGTTGCGCGGGCAGACATACCGCCTGCGGCCGAAGGCGGCGGTAAATTTTAAATCCGGGATCAGTTTTTTCAGCAGCGGCAGGTCTTTGCTGAAAATCTGGTCCTGCAGCGCCACGTTGGCGGTGCTGACCACCAGGGGTTTCTCCTCGGCGCGGCCGATGGCGATGCCGGGGATCAGGTAAGACAGGGTTTTGCCCACGCCGGTGGGCGCCTCAATCACCAGATGACGTTCGATTTCCCCGGACAGCGCTTTCGCCACTTCGGCAATCATCTGGCGCTGCGGCGTGCGGGAAATAAAATCCGGGATATGTTTTTGCAGCGCTTTATACCAATCATGGATTTGCGCCTTGGTTGCGACCGACAGGGGCATGAACCTATATCTTCTCAAGAGAGTAAGGGCGTATTGTCCCACAGACCGGCCCCGGCGTCAGCCTTATGCTGTATATATCTTCAGTTACCCGCGGGATCTGGAATCGACGTTCAGCCTTTCGTCACCGGCGCGCAGCGCTTATAATGCAATGAATCGCGGACTTAAGGAAAGGTATGAATCTTATCAAAGCGGGCGTGTTCGGCCTGATCTCACTGTGCGTTCTCGGCGCCATCGGCGGCGTGATGCTGGCCGGGTATATCGTTATCGTCCATAGCTGAGAACCGCTCAGCGCATTATCCATGGTGGAAACAGCGCAGCCAGCGTTCGAACAGCATATCGCTTATCACCGCCAGCAAGGCCACCAGCAGCGCGCCCTGCAGGATATAAGCGGTATTGAAACCGCTCAGGCCGATGATGATGGGTGAACCGAGGGTTTTGGCGCCGACGGTAGAGGCGATGGCGGCGGTGCCGATGTTGATAATCACCGACGTGCGGATGCCGCTGATGATAACCGGCGCGGCCAGCGGCAGTTCCACCCGCGTCAATATCTGCCAGCGGCTCATGCCGGCGCCGGTGGCGGTTTCCAGGATAGAGGCCGGCACCGT
Organism: Acerihabitans sp.; assembly: GCF_036398755.1. NCBI lineage: Bacteria > Pseudomonadati > Pseudomonadota > Gammaproteobacteria > Enterobacterales > Pectobacteriaceae > Acerihabitans > Acerihabitans sp. Next base: position 13,253 of record NZ_DASWOM010000074.1, read on the forward strand.
TTCGATACCGGTAATAGTCCCCTGCACGATCGGCAACAGGCCATAGAGCACCAGCGCGATAATGGCAGGCTGCTCGCTGAACCCCATTACCGGCACCGCGACGGCCAGCACCGCCACCGGCGGGAAGGTCTGGCCGACCGCGACGATGGTTTCCACCAGCGAGCGGAACTCGCGACCGGCCGCCCGCGTCACGCCGATACCCGCGCCGACGCCGATCCCCACGGCGATAAGGCTTGAGAACACGACCAGCTGCACATGGGCCCAGGCCAGGGACGCAAAGCTATCCTGCAGATAGACCGGACGATCCAGCGCCGGGAACAGCTGTGAGAACAGCCAGTCCAGCCGGGTCATGCCGAACATCAGCGCCAGCAATAGCAGCACGCACCATAGCAGCGGATCGGTAATTATCCGGCGCGCCATGCTATTCCTCCTCCCCCGACGGCTTGACCAGATCGCGGAAATGCAGCACCCCAAGCGATGCGCCCAGCTCATCCACCACCGGCAGCAGTTCGGTCTGGCGGGAAACGAATTCCGACAAGGCCTCGCGTAGGGTCATGGCGGCGGCGATCGGTTTGCCGGCCAGCCGCTCCCCTTTGCGCGCATGGCTGCCCGCCGCGCCCAGCGCCAGTAATTTTATGCCGATATCGCTGCGGCCAAAAAAATCGCGCACAAACGCGTTGGCGGGCAACGTCAGCAGATGGCGCGGCGTGCCCTGCTGTATCACCTGCCCCTGGTCGAGCAGGACAATACGATCCGCCAGCGCCAGCGCCTCGTCGATATCATGGGTCACCAGCACCACCGTGCGGCCGGACAGTTGGTGAATACGGGCAATTTCCACCTGCAGCGAGGCGCGGGTCACCGGATCGAGCGCGCCGAAAGGCTCGTCCATCAGCAGCACCTCAGGATCGGCGGCCAGGGCGCGCGCCACGCCGACCCGCTGCTGCTGCCCGCCTGAAAGCTGGTGGGGGTAACGGCCGCGAAACTGCGCCGCGTCCAGATGCAGCAGTTCCAACAATTCGGTGACGCGATCGCGTATTTTAGCCTTCGGCCACTTCAGCAGTTGCGGCACGGTGGCGATATTCTGCTCCACCGTCCAATGGGGGAACAGGCCGATGGATTGAATGGCGTAGCCCATGCGACGGCGCAGCTCCTGCGGCTTAAAACTGTGGATTTCATCGCCGGCGAACAAAATCTTGCCCTGATCATGTTCGATTAACCGGTTGATCATTTTAAGCGTGGTGGACTTGCCCGAACCGGAGGTGCCGATCAGCACGGTAAACTCGCCTTCGGCAATATTCAGATTCAGGTCTTCCACCGCCGGTTTGCCGTGGAAAATTTTACTGACGTGTTGAAATTGAATCATTGGCGTACCGTCTCAAGAAACGAGATGATCAGTTTAAACAAAGTGTCCACCAGCACCGCCAGCGCAATAGCCGGGATCACCCCAAGCAACACCAGTTCCAGCGCGCTGCTGAGCAGGCCCTGGAACATCAGCGCGCCGAACCCGCCGGCGCCGATCAGGGCGGCAATCATGCCCATGCCGACGGTCTGTACGGCGATAATACGGATGCCCGAGAGGATCACCGGCAGCGCCAAGGGTATCTGGATGCGGCGAAATATCTGCCCTCGGGTCATGCCCATGCCCAGCGCGGTCTCTATCACGTCAGCGGGCACCTGCGCCAGCCCGGCGTTAACGCTGCGCACCAGCGGCAGCAGCGCATACAGCACCAGGGCAATCAACGCCGGCGCCAGGCCAATGCCGCCTATCCCCGCATCGCGCAGCCACGGCCAGGCGGCGGCCATGCCGCTGAGCGGCGCAATCAGCAGACCGAACAGGGCGATGGCCGGTATCGTCTGGATGATATTCAGGGTGGAAAACAGCGCCGGCCGCCAGCGCGCCGAGCGATGACACAGCAGCCCCAGCGGAATGCCGATGACGACGGCCGGCACCAGGGTGCCGAACAGCAGGGTCAGATGCTCCCCCAGCGCCTGTTGGAAAATATCGCGGCGGTTGGCATATTCGATGAATAATGACAGCCGATCCAGCCGTCCCGACAGGATAAGCAACACCGGCGGCAGCCAGATTTGTCCGTTGGCCGCGACCCGCAGCGTTTGACTGGCGGTCGCGCGGCCGATAGCGTCGGCGGCGATAAGCAGGCACAGGGCGGTCAGCAGCCAGAAGCCGCTGCCGAATGACGTGCGCGCCAGTTGCCCGCCCTGCGTGGACAAGTGGCTGGCCGTCTCTCCGGCCAGCGCCGCCAGGCAAAAGAATCCCCCTTCCGCCAGCAGCATGACCAGTAGCTGGACGCGGCGCGAGGGCGCGGCAAAACTCAGCGCAACCAGCGCGGCAACCGGCGCCAGCAGCAGCAACCGTACACCGCTCAACAGCGTGGGCAGCCCGATGCCCTGGCCGGACATCAGGCGGTTCGGCGCATAGTTGACAAACGGCAGCACGACGCCCGCCGCTATCGCCAACAGCGACAGGGTCAGCAGGACGCGGTTTTTAACCACCAAGGGCGGCTCTCCCCTGCGCCGGGCGGGTCAGGATTTGATAAACCCTTTTTGCTTAAGGTAGTCCGCCGCCACCTTGCTGGCATTTTGTCCTTCCACCGCTATGGCGGCATTAAGCTTTTGCAGCGTCTGGGTATCCAGCGAGGCGAATACCGGCTTTAGCCAGGCGGCGATATCCGGATGCTGTTTCAACACCGCTTCGCGCACGATAGGCGCCGGCGCATAAATCGGCTGGACGCCCTGGGGATCGGCCAGGGTATGCAACCCGAGCGCGGCCACCGGTCCGTCGGTACCGTAAGCCATGGCGGCATTGACGCCGGAAGTCTGTTCGGCGGCGGCCTTCAGGGTCACCGCGGTGTCGCCGCCGGCCAGCGACAACAGCTGATCCTGCTGCAGTTTAAAGTCATAGGTTTTTTCAAACGCGGGCAGCGCGTCGGGGCGCTCGATAAATTCCGCCGAGGCGGCCAGCTTGAACTTGCCGCCCTCCTTAAGGTAGCGGCTCAAATCGGCCAGGGAATTAATATTCTTGTCTTTCGCCAAATCCTCGCGGATGGCGATGGTCCAGGTATTATTGGCCGGCGCCGGATCCAGCCAGACAATATGGTTTTTATCATAATCGAGTTTTTTGACTTTCTGGTACCCCGCGTTGGCATCCTTCCAGGCGGGATCTTTTTCGTCGCTGAAGAAAAAAGCGCCGTTGCCGGTATATTCGGGATAGATATCTATTTCGCCGGCGGTAATGGCCCCGCGCAGCACCTGGGTGGTGCCCAGCTGGGATTTATTGATGGTTTTCACATTATGGGAAGACAATACCTGCACAATAATATTGCCCAGCAACGAGCCCTCGGTGTCGATCTTTGAACCCACCCGCACCGGCGAGTCGGCCGCCTGGGCGCCGGCGGTCATACCGAGCATGGCTGCGGCAAGGCACAGCGCTCGTCCGTGATGAAAAAAATTGGCCATGATTTTCATTCCCCTCAGAGGTGTTGGTAAAATATCCGCATGGGTTAAACGGATATTATGTTCTTGGAAGAATAGTTCAAATCAAAATTTATTCATTAAAAAAGAAAGCATAAGCATAGATCTGAAAGTGGGGGACGGGGTCACGGCGATGGGTTCGCCGGCGCCGACAACGCGGGCAGGCTCCGCTTAACCCGCCCGTTCCAACCGCATGAATTCGGCCGCATGCGCGGGAATGGCGGACAACGTCAGTTTAAACCACGGGGTGTAGCGCGCCGGACGCGCCTTGATATCCGCCTGCACCGCCGGCAGCGGCAGATAGCGCCAGGCCATGGCTTCATCGGGATTAAGCACCGGCGCCTGATCGCTGATGCCGAAAAAGACATGGTCGAATTCGTGTTCAATCAGGCCGTTGGCCAGCGGCAGGCGGTATTGCAGCGAGAACGCCGGCGTCAGGGCGCAGCGCAGGCCCATCTCCTCATACAGGCGCCGCCGGGCGGCGCCCTGGGTTTCTTCGTGAGGCATCGGATGCCCGCAACAGGTGTTGCTCCATAATCCGCCGCTGTGATATTTGGCGGCGGCGCGCTGCTGAAGCAGCAGCTCACCCTGCGGATTAAAGAGATATACCGTCACCGCCCGATGCAACAGTCCCTCGCGATGCGCCTGGAGCTTTTCCATCCGGCCCACGCAGCCATCGCGCTCATTGACCAGGACTACTTCGGTAAACGCCATGCTGTTGTCTCAATAACCGCCGTAAACACTATTCTATCGGTCGCGCGACTATAAATCTGTGTAATGGCGATGAATAAACGTTAGGCATGGGCATTTTTTGCAAGAAAGCATGTCCGCGACCACGGGTTAGCGCAGGGTAAACCGCGCGGTTTTGACCCTGGCCGAATCCAGCCCCACCATCACGTCGAAATCACCCGGCTCGGCGACGAACTGCATTTGCTGATTATAAAATTTCAGCGCGGCGGCATCCAGTTTGAACGTCACCGTCTGCGACTCGCCGGCCTTGAGGAACACTTGCCGGAAGCCTTTCAACTCCTTCACCGGACGGCTTTGCGACGCCGCGATGTCATGCACGTAGAGCTGGGCCACGGTAGCGCCGTCGCGCTGGCCGGTGTTGGTCAGGGTCACGCTGACATCAATGCTGCCGTCGCGGCCAAGCTGATTGCCTGACAGCACCGGCGTCGAAACGTCAAAGGTGGTGTAGCTCAGGCCGAAACCAAACGGATAAAGCGGACCGTTGGCCTCGTCATAATAATGCGAGGTGTATTTGTCCGGTTTATCCGCGTTATACGGCCGGCCGGTGGGCAGATGATTATAATACGTCGGGATCTGGCCCACCGAGCGGGGAAAGGACATCGGCAATTTGCCGGACGGGTTATAATCGCCGAACAGCACATCGGCGATGGCGTTGCCGCCTTCGGTGCCGCTGAACCAGGTTTCCAGCATGGCGTCCGCCTGCTGATCCTCGCGCACCAGCGCCAGCGGACGGCCGTTCATCAGCACCAGCACCAACGGCTTGCCGGTGGCTTTCAGCGCGTCGATAAGCGCGCGCTGGCTGTCCGGAATGGTGATATTGGTCCGGCTGGACGCCTCGTGGGCCATGCCCTGGGATTCGCCTACCGCCGCGATCACCACGTCGGCCCCGCGGGCGGCCTTGACCGCTTCGTCAATCATCGACTGCGGCGCGCGCGCATCGTTTTTCACCGCTTGGTCGTAGGAATTGAGGTAAGCCAGCATATCCTTGTGGTCGGTAATATTGGCGCCCCTGGCATACACCACCGTGGCTTTATCGCCCACGGCGTTGCGTATGCCCTGCAGCAAAGTGACGGTCTGCTCGGGACGTCCGGCGGCGGACCAACTGCCCATGATATCCCGCCGGCTGTCCGCAAGCGGCCCCACCACGGCGATCGTGCCCTGCTTTTTCAGCGGCAGGGTTTGCAAGCGGTTTTTCAGTAATACCAGGCTCTGCCGCGCCACCTGGCGGGCGGCGTCGCGGTGCAGCCGGCTTTCGGCATTGGTGTCCTGCGGATCGCTGCCCACCGGCCCCAAATGGCTGTAGGGATCGCGAAACAGGCCCATATCATATTTGACATTGAGCACATGCCGTACCGCTTCGTCGATTTCCTGTTCGCTGACGCCGCCGCTTTTAACCAACTGCGGCAGGTAGCGGATAAAATACTCATCGCTCATGCTCATATTGATGCCGGCGTTCAGGGCGATTTTTACCGCCTCGATCGGCGTGCTGGCGACGCCGTGTTTAATCAGTTCCTTGATGGCGCCATGGTCGCTGATGGTAATGCCGGTAAAGTGCCATTGCTTACGCAGGATATCCTTCAACAGCCACGCATCGGCGGTGGCGGGCACGCCGTTGACCGTGTTAAGCGCCACCATCACCCCGCCGCTGCCGGCGTCCAAAGCTGCCTTATACGGCGGCATATAGTCCTGGAACATCCGCTGCGGGCTCATATCGACGGTATTATAGTCACGCCCCCCCTCCACCGCGCCATACAGGGCGAAATGTTTCACCGAGGTCATCAGCGCATGGCGATCGCCCGGATTCTTGCCCTGGATCGACTGCACCAGCGTGCGGCCGATTTCCGAGGTCAGGAACGTGTCCTCGCCCAGCCCTTCGGAAACCCGGCCCCAGCGCGGATCGCGCGTGACGTCCACCATCGGCGCCCAGGTCATGTTCAGCCCGTCCTCGCTGCCCTCGTAGGCGGCGATGCGCCCGCTGACGGCCACCGCGTCGAGATTCCAGCTGGAGGCCAGGCCCAGGCTGATGGGGAATATGGTGCGCTGGCCATGGACGATATCATAGGCGAAAAACAGCGGTATTTTCAGCCTGGGCAGTTGCATGGCCTGATCCTGCATCTGGCGGATATCCTGCCGGGTCACCGTATTGAAGATGGCGCCGACCTGGCCGTTTTTAATCATCTCGCGAATAGCCTGCTTTGGATTATCCGGCCCAACGCTGATAAGCCTCAGCTGGCCGATTTTCTCCTGCAGGGTCATTTTTTGCAGCAGCGCGTTGACATAGGCGTCGCGGGGCAAATCAGGAGAAGGAAGCTGGGTATCGTCCGCCAGGGCGGGTTGAAGCGTTAATGCCGCAAGAAGGCTCAGTGAACACAGCCATTTCATATCGTTGTTCTCATACTCGCGAAAGCGAACCGGGCCGGACGCCCGGGTCGGATGTTCTGGTTAGATGCCCTGGGGCAACGCAGCGCTCATTATAGACGATCGCGAACATTATTGAGTATGTTCATTTATTGAAAGCGCCGGCTTTCATTAAGTTCCCATCGGCAGGGATCCCGGCGTATATTCATAGACCGGACCAGCCGGTACCGGTGCATCCTCACCGGGGCATTCCGCTCGCCCCGGCAGATAAAATCCGTATGCTTCTCAGAGAAAGGGATCGCGTGATGTCGCACAATTCGCCTTACTTGTCACATGCGTTTTTAGCACAGCTCGCCGCCATCGTCGGCGGCCGCAATGTCCTGACCGACAGCCGCCGGACCCAGCGCTATTGCAAGGGGTTCCGCTCTGGGAGCGGACCGGCGTTGGCGGTGGTGCTGCCTGATTCGTTGCTGTCGCTGTGGCGGGTGCTGCAGGCCTGCGTGGCCGCCGACAAAGTGATCATCATGCAGGCGGCCAATACCGGCCTGACCGAGGGTTCTACCCCCAACGGCGCGGACTACGATCGCGAAGTGGTGGTGATAAGCACCCGGCGCCTGGACGGCGTGCAGTTAATCGACGAGGGGCGGCAGGCGGTGGCCCTGGCGGGCAGTACGCTTTACCAGTTGGAAAAAGCGCTCAAGCCCCTGAAACGGGAACCGCATTCGGTAATCGGCTCCTCTTGCCTGGGCGCGTCGGTAATCGGCGGCATTTGCAACAATTCCGGCGGCTCGCTGGTCAAACGCGGCCCGGCCTACACCGAGATGGCGCTGTTTGCCCAACTGGACCGGGACGGCCGGCTGCAGTTGGTCAATCACCTGGGCATCGACTTGGGCGCCACGCCGGAACAGATGCTGACCCGTCTGGAAAACCAGCAATATTCCGCGCTTGACGTTCATCCCGCCGGCCATGCCTGCTCGGATCACGATTACGCCGCGCGGGTGCGCCAGGTGGATGCCGACACTCCGTCGCGGTTTAACGCCGACCGGCGCCGGTTGTTCGAGGCCTCGGGCAGCGCGGGCAAGCTGGCGGTATTCGCGGTGCGCCTCGATACCTTCCCCGCCGAGGAGCGCCAGCAGGTCTTTTATATCGGCACCAACGACCCGGGGGTATTAACCCGGCTGCGGCGCGACGTCCTGTCCGGTTTTACTCACCTGCCGGTGGCGGGCGAGTATATGCATCGCGACTGTTACGATATCAGCGCCACCTATGGCAAAGACACCTTTATCATGATCAACCGGCTCGGCACCGACCGTATGCCGTGGTTGTTCCAGCTGAAGGGACGTATCGACGCCACGCTGAACGCCCAGGCATGGCTGCCGCCGCAGCTCAGCGATCGCTTCCTGCAGTTGGCGAGCCGTCTGTGGCCGCGGCATTTGCCGCCGCGCATGCAGGCTTTCCGCGATCGCTTCGAACACCATCTGCTGTTGAAAATGTCCGGCGACGGCATAAACGAGGCCGACGCGTACCTGAAGGATTTTTTCGCCCGGGAGGCGGGGGAGTATTTCGCCTGCACCGCGGATGAGGGCGGCAAGGCCTTTTTGCACCGGTTTGCCGCCGCCGGGGCCGCGGTGCGTTACCACGCGGTACACAGCAATGACGTGGAGGACATCCTGGCGCTGGATATTGCCCTGCCGCGCAATGAC
>NZ_DASWOM010000075.1:0-3069 GCF_036398755.1 Acerihabitans sp.
ACGGAAGCGGCTCAGCCACCGTTACGGCTTCCACTTGGCACCGATGCCTATCAACTTATACAGGCCAAACTTGATGCCATGCGAAAAGATTTTGAAAAGTGGAAGGAACTGACTGTTAGTACCGACTTTCCTGAAAAATGACGCCGACAACGCCAGACTGGCCAATGATTGCTCCGGGACAGGCCACCTCCGGATGGGCCTGCTCCTGGAAGAGAATGATGTCTGTCTTTATCAAACCTCATTAAACATACGGAGAGTCAGACTCGCCGTCCAGCAGAGCCGCTCAGGGAAACTTAAGCGGCTTTTTTTGCCACAGGAGGTGTTTGGCAGGTTAAAGCGAAAAATACCGCGCGATATCCGTAAGCAGCCCAGGATGGGAAGGATGCCAGCCGACGCGCTGCCGGGTCTGCGTGCCTGATGCCCGCATGTCCATCTGCGCGAACATCGCCAGCCAGCCAAAATGGTCATTAGCGGCTTCAGACGAGAGGCTGACCAGCGGGACACCCAGGCCCACGCTAATTGCTTGCGCGATATCACCAAGAGGGATGCCTTCTTCCGCTATCGCATGGTAACGCAGCCCGGAGTGCGGTTGTTCCACCACCAGCCTGTAAAGCGCAGCGACATCAAGAAGATGAGCGGCGGCCCACTGATTGGTCCCCTCACCCACATACGCGGATACCCCTTTCTCGCGCGCAAGCGCAATGAGTTCAGTGACGAACCCTTGTTTACATTCATTATGAACCTGCGGGAGCCGGACAATCGAAACGTTGACGCCGTTGTCCGCTACGCGGGCTCCGGCCAGTTCAGTTGACTTGCGCGGGTTGCGCGTCGCGGGGTCATAAAAATCTTCGGTAGCCAGTTGACCGGGCGCGGCGCAGCCCATGGCGGCAACGGAGGTAATGATCAGGGGGCGAAAGGATCCCTGTAGCCCTCTTCCCAGCGCTTCGATGGCCTGGGTTTCTTTTTTCGCCGTCTCTTCTGGATCGCTAAAAGAGTGATCATAAGCACAATGAATCACTGCATCAGCCTTTTGCGCCCCCTCAGCCAGGCTCTGAAGATTTTCCAGCGCCCCCCGGTGAGTTTCTGCTCCGATGCGGACCAGAAGTTGTTCGCTTTTATCCGAACGAGCCAGGCCCGTCACCCGATGGCCGGCCCGGATAAGTTCTGCCGTAACCGCAAGTCCAATAAAACCGGTGGCTCCCGTTAAAAAAATATTCATAATTTTCCCCTGCTAAGCGGTTTCTGATTAACAACTTCACCCTTAATGGCAGTGTAAAAGATGAATATCGGTACGGTCTCTGCTATAAATACGCCATTCTGTGCAGATCGTACGGTATTTTATGGATCCCCTTTCAGAAGTTCTGTCATTGCTCAAACTGGAGGCTTATATCTCCGGCGGTTTCCCCCTGCAGGCGGGAATCGGCCTCGAATTCAGGCGACACCCGGGCATCAAATGCTACGTTGTTATTGACGGAAACTGCTGGGTCTCTGTCACCGGGCGCCAGGAGGCCATCTTTCTAAAATCGGGCGACTGTGTGTTTCTGCCTTCCGGCGCCCCCTTTTGTCTGGCGACCGATCCCGACAGCCCACGACAACCTTTTATCCCGCCGGACAAGGAGGCGGGTTCTGCGCTGACGATGCAGGCGCCCCAGGACGGCGCGTTTATTCTTGGCGGACGTTTTACCTTCAGCAGCGCCCATGCCGATATCCTGCTGCATTCCCTGCCTCCGCTGATACCGATCGCCGAGGGTATTGGGCAACAGGTTATGCGTAATGCCATGGAATGCCTGCGTGAAGAGCTGCGCCTCCCCCAACCGGGAAGTGATTTGATTGCGCAGCAGCTGGTACAAATCATGCTGGTTCAGGCGTTAAGGGTATTGCTTCAGCAGGAAGGGGATGAACGCGTTGGCTGGATGTTTGCCCTTTCCGATCCGCATCTCAAAGCCGCGCTTAACTATATGCACCAGGATCCCGCTTTCCCCTGGACCCTGCGGGAACTGGCAAATCGGGTTGGCATGTCCCGGACCGTTTTTACCAAACAATTTAAACAGAAGGTCGGCACCACGCCGATGAAGTACCTCTCCCGATGGCGAATGTTGCTCGCAGGAGAGCGCCTCAGACACTCACGCGAGTCGATCACCCAGATATCGCTGTCCGCCGGGTACGACAGCGATAGCGCGTTTGGCCGGGCGTTTAAAAAAGAGTGGGGATGCTCTCCGCGCGAGCATCGCCAACAGCGGCCAGGGAAAAATACGATCTCGTCATCAAATGCAGGCAAATAACACACCGCCTGATGCAATAGCCATTTACTGCGACGCGATGCGATCGTTGAACGCCTGATAAAAAGCGGCATAGTCTCCGCGTTCAGCAAAGCGCTGAGGCTTCACTTTTTCAACCAGGACTTCCGCGATATCGGGCTGAGCATTGAGGATACTCATCGTTTCCGCAATAAACGCCGCCAGCGGTATTCCGGCAGGATTGCTGGCATGCTTATCACCCATCAGCTTCGTTTGTACCAGTGGAGGAACAAGTTCGGTCACCTGTACGGAAGTATCACGCAGCTGGTAACGCAGACTCTGCGTCCAGGAGTGAATCGCCGCTTTCGTTGCACAGTACGTCGGAGTAGGCGCGATCGGTACAAAAGCTAAACCAGAAGAGACCGTCAGGATGGCGGCATGGGGTTGGGCCAGCAAATGTTCAATCAGCGCAGCCGTTAAGCGAATCGGCCCCAGAAGATTGGTGGTGATTTCGGCTTCCGCAACCGAAACATCGCCGCTTTTCAGATCTTCCGCACGCATGATCCCCGCATTATGTACAACAACATTTAATCCGGGCCAGCCGCTTTTTAACGATGTGGCACAGGCCCTGATTGACTCAGGACTGTCTATATCAAGTACGATGGCATGCATGCCCGGGTTTGCTGCGACGGTATTATCCAGCGCTTCTTTTCGCCGTCCGGCGATGATCACCTCATTGCCCGCAGCATGGAACGCCTCGGCCAGCCCGCGGCCAATACCGGCCCCTCCACCTGTGATCAGAATCGTATTGCCGGTCAGTTGCATTAAAATT